>JAUVLX010000305.1 GCA_030600525.1 Desulfobulbus sp.
AAAATGGTGCAGGTATTGGGATTCGCTGGAGTGCTTCTTTTGGCCAGATCCGATTGGATTTGGCAAAGGCTTTGGACGAAGATAACAGTTGGCGAATCCATTTTAATATTGGAGCAGATTTCTGATGAAAAAAATCTTGCCAACCATTGCCCTGTCAGCCCTGTTCTTTATTTTCGGCATCACAGCTTTTATCACACACACCACTCCTGGGCTGAGGCTACTCATCACCCTGACAGAAAAATTTACTCCTGGAGAGGTTTCAGTAGGCACCATCAAGGGTTCCCTCATGGATGGAGTGGTATTGCACAAAGTTCGGTATAATGATGGCACGCGCGAAGTCTTCATTGCAGAGGCGGCCATAACAATAAAGCTAGCAGCTCTTGTGCGAAAGCAGTTGATTGTAACCTCCTTGAATATCAGCAATGTTACATTTAAAGAACTGCAACCAACCTCATCTTCCAGCGTAACCGAATTTCCTCAGATTACACTTCCCATACCTCTGCACCTGAAAGAAGCTGTGGTTGAATCGGTGGATATCACGCAGCTCGCAACAAAAGAGAAGATACACCTTCAGAAACTCTCTCTTAAACATTTTTCCATGGTTGGGAATCATCTGCAGGTGGAATCGCTCAACGTGCTCCAAGAGCAGGTTGCTGTTAAGCTCAAGGGGGAACTGCGAACAACAGGCGACTACCCATTGCATATTTCGAGTGCATATCGCATCAAGCTTGACCACTATCCGCAAATTTCAGGCAACGCCATTATTAAAGGGCATCTGCTTGATTGCCTTATCAAATCAAATATCACCAAGCCGGTTCAGGCAACACTCTCAAGCAGGTTCACAATAAAAGAGAAACTTCCCCTGTGGAATATTGAAGCAACGAGTGACGCTTTTGCTCTTGCAGCAATTAACAGCACGTGGCCGAATATCGTATTTGGGGATGTACAACTCAAGGGCACTGGAACTTTTGACAAGGCAATCCTAACGATTCAAACCACCAGTAATATGGTCGACTATCCGAACCTGGAAGACATAGCAACAAATGCCACACTTGAATTCCATAAAGATGGACTTCGTATCACAGAACTGGGCATAAAAATTGACACAAGCCACATTCATGCTCGCGGACACCTTGATTGGCAAAAAGGAGTGTCATGGTTTTTTGAGACACAGGCTAAAGAATTCGATCCCTCTGTCTGGTTTGCAGACTGGCAGGGTACCTTGCATGGAAACGGATCTATGCAGGGGCATCTTACCTCCAAGGGGATATCTGCAGACTTTTCACTGACGGAGCTTCAAGGGCAACTTCGTGGGTATCAACTCAATGGGCAAGGTAAAGCAACACTGCAGGGCAATATGCTCACTATCGAATCATTGAAGGTATCAAGCGGTGATTCTCAGCTTGCAGCACATGGTAAGTGGGGAAATGATGTGAACCTTAATTTTTCCCTGCAGTCACCCGATATCGCTCAACTCTGGCCGGATGCTACCGGTTCCATCACATCCACTGGAACTGTTCAAGGTATTCGCGAAGATCTTGATATAACAATGTATCTTTCAGGAAACAAAATTGCTTATCAAACCAATAGCATTGATAGACTGAAAGCCAGTATAAGCGGAAAATTAAGCAAAGATGGAAGGCTTGACATGCGCCTCAGTGCAATGGATATTGATGTATTTGATCAACACGCAGATGACTTGCTGGTAACGATGACAGGGAACCCTGATAATTTAGAATTTCAGAGCAGGCTTAAAGATGCTGGACAGATCTTGGCCATATCCTTGCAGGGTGAACAAAAAAATAATGAATGGCAAGGAAGCGTTAACAGCCTCACAATCGATACTAAAAAAATCGGTTCATGGAAGGTGAAGCAGCCATCTTTATTTGCTGTAACATCCAAAGAAATAACGATTGATGAAACATGCCTCACAAGCGCTCTTTCTGAAGAAATTTGCACTTCCGGTACCTATGCATTCAACTCAAAGTGGACCGTTGCGAGCAACATTCAACACCTCTCAACACAAACACTACAAAATCTTGTTGGCCAGAAAAACCTGGTCCAAGGATATTTTCAGGGCTCTTTAAATCTTTCCGGTCAAAAGAGTAATCTTGACAAGGGGAAGCTGAAAATTGCAATGGTTGATACGGCAATAGTTTCGCCGGTTGCCGCCGAAATTTCCTCGCTACAGAGCATCCAGGGACACCTCAGTGCAACCTATGCAAACCATGAACTGGAAGCAACAACCAAAATCAGCCTTAAAGATGGGAGCTATCTTAATACTGATGTTACGGTAACCGTACCAGAAGAGATAAAATCTATTGAGGCCTTTGACCTTGCTATGCTGCCTATAAACGGCCAAATGACTATGCAGGTAGAGGATGTCGCCGCAATTAACGTCTTTATGGAGGAGCATGCCAAGATATCCGGTATGGTTCAAGGAGCTCTCAAAATAGAGGGAAATATCAAACACCCAATAGTTACAGGAGATATACAACTTACACAGGGGACAGCCCACCTTATTCCTTTAAGTGTCACCCTTGACCCACTTGAGTTTAAAGCGCAGGTTAAAAATAATCAGCTCGTACTTTCAGCCAACGCTCACTCAGGTATGGGTGAGCTTTCTGCAACTGGAAGTATTTTTTTTAATAAAGGATTGTCTCAGGAACTACATTTCCTCATCAATGGCACGGGCTTTGAGGTGGTAAATAATGATGATATGCAAGTGGTTATCTCCCCAAATCTGGTTGTGAAGAGAACCAATGGGCTTGTCAGTATCACTGGCACGATTACGTTTCCTGAGGCTCATATCTCCTACCAGGGTCAAGAAGGAACGATAACCCCTTCAAGCGATGTTGTAATCGTTGACGCTGATGATGATATAACAAAAGCTGATACAACATTACCGCTTAAGACCTCAATAACATTGATTGCCGGTGATGCTGTGGACATAGACGCTTATGGCTTGAAAGGGTTATTAAAAGGACAGCTCCATCTAACCGACATCTCAGGAGAACTTCCTCTTGCCACTGGCACGCTTCTGGTTAATAACGGTTCGTTTACTCTCTATGGCAGGCGTCTTGACATTGACGTCGGCAGGTTACTTTTTTCTGGCGGTCCGCTTGACAATCCCGGGGTTGAAGTACGCACAGAAAAACGAGACGATGGCACCACTGTCGGGATGGAAGTTAGTGGTTTCTTGCAGCATCCAGAAATTAGATTCTACTCTTCAGCCGCTATGGAACAATACGAAATACTTACCCGCCTTATAGCAAGCTCATCTTTTTCAGGTGAGGTGCAGGACCAAAGCGGTGTCATTGATAATTTAGCAACGAGAATGGGGTTACCTCAACTGGGTAAAGCTTTGCAAAGTTCAAAGAACCTGTTGAGTATAGATGATATCCGCTTGGATACAGGTGACTTCTTTGATGACATTTCTCTCATCATCGGAACCTGGCTCACCCCTCGCTTTTATGTAAGTTATGGGCACAGTCTCCTCAAAGACTCAGCAAGTTTCAATACCCGTTACACACTTGGCAAAAATTTCTTCTTTCACACGGAGACAGGTACTACACAAAATGGAGGTGATATAATCTATGAAGTTGAAAAATAAGCCCGCAGGAAAGACCCACAGTGTGCGGTGCAATAGACGACTCAGGCAAAATCACACTGAACAAATCAGTTGAGCAAAATTACGATTCTCTGTTCAGTGTGATACGTTATTACTCTCCGACAACTATTGGTCGACCATGCCCCTGCCCTATTCGACAGTAACGCTTTTAGCCAGGTTTCTTGGCTGATCAACGTCACAGCCGCGACGGTTGGCAATTTCATACGAAAGCAGCTGCGCCGGTATGGTGTACAGCAGTGGATTAAGATCCGGAAGAACTTCAGGAAGATAAAGTACGTCCTCTGTCAAAGAAGAAAGGTGTTCATCACCGGCCGTACCAATAAGTACCAATCTACCTTGACGGGCTTTGATTTCCTCCACATTGGAAACTGTCTTTTGGTAGACATCATCTTTGGGTACCAGAGCCAGCACCGGCATATCCTTGTCAATCAGAGCTATGGGGCCATGCTTTAACTCACCTGCTGCATAGCCTTCTGCATGAATATAAGAAATTTCTTTCAGCTTAAGCGCTCCCTCAAGAGCTATAGGGAAATTCACGCCCCTGCCTACAAACAGAAAATCGCGTGCATCATAGTACTTTTCGATAAGCGTCCGAATTTCTCCCTGTATGCGTGGTAGTTCTTCCTCAATGACACCGCACATATTGATCAATGCTGCACCATACTCCTTCCGCGTCTCAGCATCCATAGTTCCTCGAACCTGCCCCAGATAGAGCGTCAGCAAAAACAGTGCAGCCAGCTGGGAGGTAAATGCTTTGGTTGAAGCTACCCCTATTTCAGGTCCTGCATGGGTATAAATAATTCCGTCTGCCTCACGGGTCATGGTTGA
>JAUVLX010000086.1 GCA_030600525.1 Desulfobulbus sp.
CGGGTCATCTTTGAATGCGACTCAATCACAAAATCCTCAACGTAGCCCTGCTATGCCTGCGGTTTTGTTCAATCACCGCATCCAAATCTGGCCCAAATCTAAGCGCAATATCAGCCAGGTTATTCCCTTACAGGCCCTAAGCGTTGGGACGATTATGGAGCTATACCTGTTATAGTCAGTTTAACTTCACGCCACCTTATTTACCCCTTGTGACCTCTAGGCTGACAAAAACTTCTACATCTTTTCCTACAACGCCCATGTCGGCGAATTTACCTGTGCCAATGCCGTAGGCAAGACGGTCAACAACGATCTTTCCGTTAAAACCAGCCACTTCCTTCCCTGGGACTGCGGGGTGATCTTTCACACCGGCAAGAACCAGAGGCAGGGTTAAGTCATAGCTTTTTCCTTTGACTGTGAGTTTTCCTGTCACATTGTAGAGTCCACCATTTCCTGCTGTCACGCTTGTCGAGGTAAACGTCATTGTAGCGTATTTACCCGCATCAAAAAAATCTTTCGAAAGGAGGTGCTTATCCCGCTTGCTAATATTGGTGTCGATGGAATTCACTTTAATCGTAAATGCAAAACTACTCTTGTCCAAATCAGCAGGGTTAAAAACAATGTCCGTGGAAAAATCATTGAAGTGACCATTAATTTTTGAAAAAATATGATCAACGCTGAAATAGACATTCGAATGTCCCTTATCCAACTCCCATTTATCACTTGCGCTGTATGCGACAGGGGCAATGAGTAGCGAAAGCAGCAAAAAACACAATATCCTACCGTAGTTCATAATATCCTCCATGGGATTGAGTTCTCAAAATATACAGCCAATTTTTTTTTGGGTTAGGTGCCTTGGCCCCTCTTTTTTGGGATCCGTGCATGTGCTTTAACCCAGGCAACACGGGATAAAAGTGCGACAAAAGTAACAAACAAAATACTTCTTGGTACAATTTGAGCAAAAGAATCACTCACGTAAAGAACATGTATCACCACCAGAAGTGCGGCAAAGTATCCTAAGGGCTTATGGATAGCCCGCCAGCGCCTGTAATCCAGCTTTAATCTTTCCCTGTAGCGGGAAGAAATCACCATTGAGACAAGAACCCACAAGAGGAGAGAGCCAACCATTTCCGGCCAGAATTTTTTTCCTATGGGTAAATTGGCAAGACCTTCCGGTGCCAGAATAAGAAAGACATGTGTGCATGCAAAAAAAACTATCAAGACACCATTGGTGCGGTGCCATCGCATAATATTTTTTAGGCCAAAGGCCTTCTTAAGAAAAGATCCCCCGGCAGCTAGAACGATCTGGGTGAACAGCAGGGTGAGGGCGAGCATCCCTGCGAGTTGCCCTGCTCGAAGAGCTGTTTTGTCGAGACCAAATTTATACCAGAGGGTCTGTGATTCGTACACATAAGGAAGGCTCAGTGCGCTTGCAACTGCTAGCAGAAAAATCGCAACGGCTATGAACCTCTTTAGGTAATCCATACTCCTCCCAAAATTAGCCCTCTCTATAGAACGATGAGAACGTTTAAAGAAATGTCAATTTTATCAATGTGGCGGCAGCTATTAATGGTAAGCTTTTTAAATACATGCCTCTGGAAAAATGTGGGAATCTGGTGGGGGGGTGTATTATAATACACCAGAGGGCTGAGCTCCTCGTATTAGTATGTTTTTTTTACAACTAGCTCTCCACTCCTTTCGGTGTTGCTCTTTCTATTAATATTTTGAGACAGCAGTAAATGAAAACGAACTTGCAGAGTTTTTAAATAAGTAAAATGAATTTTATGGCCAATAAATTTTGGGACGATCTTAAAGATTCGATATTTACCCCAAAAGCGAGCGGCGTAGACGCCAAGATAAACGAGGTTAAGCAACGCTTACCGATTCCAGTTTTTTGGTTATTAGGTAAGACGCAATCAGGCAAGACTTCCCTGATACGTGCACTGACCTTGAGCGGTGCTGCTGAAATCGGAAACGGTTTTCAGGCATGTACTAAAAGATCGCTGTTTTATGATTTCCCATCGGCTAGCCATCCAATACTACGCTTTCTTGATACCCGAGGTTTGGGGGAAACAGAGTACGACCCACGTGAAGATTTAGCCTGGTGTACCAACCAGGCGCATTTATTGATAGTTGTGATGCGAGCTTTGGATATGAACCAAGCTGAAGTGGTCGCAGCCGTTTTTACTATTCATAAGCAACATCCGGAATGGCCTATCATTGTGGTACAAACCACTTTGCACGAAGGATATCCCACCACTCAGTTTGAACACATCCAACCCTATCCTTATCAACACTTACCGTTTCCGCCACAAGTGCCACATGCCTTAGCGCAAGCTTTGCTGCATCAACGTGACTGGTTCAAATCATTGCCAGTACATTTTGTGCCCATTGACTTCACGCTGCCCGAGGATGGCTTCGAGTCTGAAAATTATGGTATACATGCTTTATGGGAAACCATCGAAACTGTGTTGCCGGCAGGTATGATAGGTCTATTGCGAGGCACTGAGCAACACCAAGAATTGCTGGATTTTCACGCTCAACAAGCCCATCCGCATATTATTGGTTACGCTCTTCTTAATATTGGGATGGGTGCAATACCGCTGGCTGGACTGCCTTTGGTGCTGGCAGTGCAAGCCAAGTTGTTTCATAGTATTGCATCAATTTATGGCCTGGAACTGACTGGCAAGCTTTATACCGAATTTGCAGCATTAATGGGCACAAGTGTCGGAATAGGGCTATTCGGGCGAGAATTGTTAAAACTTGTCCCTGTTTATGGCTGGGCTGTTGCTGGTGCAGGTTCTGGAGCAATGACGTATGCGCTCGGTAAGGTTTTTTGTATTTACTTATATGGTGTTAAACGTGGAGCAATGCCAGATCAAGCGAAATTAAAACAAGCATATAATGAAGCGTTTAGAAAAGCGCGTCAATCTCTCAGCAATAAGGACTAATGTTATGCCGCTACCTGTAACACGCTTTGGGATTATAACTTCTGGTGTGTTTTTATTGCCTTGGCTGGCATTGTTAATTTTGGGCGGTTACTGGCTCTGGCAGCACGATTGGCTTTATAAGGGCATGGCAATTTTATCAGCTAATTTTGCGCTGACTTATTGCTTGTTCCGCTGGCGAAGACATACGAATAAGCCCGTGTTCGTAGATACATTTACTATTGAGCCTAATCCGAATTGGCCAGACAATGCCCAGTCGATTTGGCTGGAACTTGAGACATTAGCCGAGCGTTGGCAAAAAGATGCCAATTTGTTAACTGACATGAGCAAGGTATTGCAACTGACTAATGAAGTAATGACGATGGTTGCGAAGCATTTTCATGCCGATTCAAAGCGTCCTGTCTTGGAGTTTCCGCTACCGTATTTGCTTAAGTTGATCATGTTGGTTTGTGACGATATTCAGCATGAAGTGCTAGATAAAATTCCTGGTAGCCATGCAGTTCGGGTTGGCGATTTTTTGCGCGCCAAGCAAGCACTTCACTCCATCAATAACCTTAAATCTATTTTCAGTGTTGGTCATTGGCTATTTAATTGGCCAGGCGCAGCGATGACTCATGCTCGCGGCTTATTATTCAGCAAAGGAATGAATACCGTTACCACGGAAGTGTCGAGTCGCCTCATTGACGCTTACATTAAAAAGCTCGGTTATTACGCTATAGAACTCTACAGTGGGCAATTAACCTTGGATGATATTGTCGCAACTGAGCGTTTAAGCTCTGCCTCTAAAAAGGATATATTCGAAAGCCTGACTCAAGACAAATCCATTGAGCCACTTCGGTTTCTCGTTTTAGGGCAAGTCAGTAGTGGCAAGTCCAGCTTGATTAACGCTTTATTTGGCGACATAAAATGTGCGTCAGGAATCTTGCCCACGACCACAGGCATAACCCCTTACATACTCGAACGTGATGGCCTGCAACAGGCAATCATACTAGATAGTGCTGGTTATGGAGGTGTATTGCAGGATAAGAAACACGTAGCACTTAAAGGAGAATGGAAAAATATAGATGTCATAATAGTTGTTTGTAATGCAACTGAAGCTGCTCGCAAGATGGACGTACAGCAACTGCAAGCTGTTCGCCATTACTTCCAGCGGGAATGTCCAAACCAAACTTTACCGGTTATTATTGCAGTAGCTACGCATATCGACCGTCTACGGCCTGTACGTGAATGGAACCCGCCTTATCAAATCTTACAACCGGACAATGCCAAAGCACGCAATATCCGGGAGGCTTGCCTGGCAATATCCCATGAGTTGAATTTGTCACCAGGAAGTATCGTTCCAGTGTGTCTTGCCCCTGAAAAAATGGTTTATAATATTGAGGAAGGTTTACTACCATTGATTCACGAACATCTTAATGCTGCGCAACGGGTACGTTATTTACGTTGTTTACGTGAGCAACAAGCGGAGAGCTATTGGCGGCACTGGCGCAAGCAGGCCGCAAAGGCTGGGCAAATACTTCTTGATAAGGTGTAAATGGAACTAGTGTCGCGTCAACGATGAAATGTCGAAATATTGCGCTGGATTTTTTTGGTCCTGGATTTCTTTAACTGGTTGTTCATAGTGGGCTATGTAGCACCAGTTAAAGGAATCCAGGTGCGAGAAAAAACAAGCAAGATACGTCAGAGCAGCGTTGACGAGACACTATCCCCCTGGCAGGTTAATGAAGCAACTCGTAAAGCCGCACACTTGGCTGACCGTGATTTCCTGTGGGACGAAACAGGCAGCCTGCCTGTAGGTGAGTAAATCAACTGGCTCAAAATACCCCCTCAAAATCGGGTCTTCGTCATTTTTGCAGAAGAGGTGGGCTGCCCTCCTGCCTGGTTTGTAACTTCAGCAGTACAACCGGGGCCCCGGCCTCTATTTGAAAAGTAACTTGCATAAACGGGTTTTAAAAAACTTAAAAAAGCAAAAATGCCTGGATTTCAACTAGTTCCTTGCAGTGGATGCCATTTTGTTACTTAGAAGACTCAAGTAGATAGGTCAACATGAAGAATCCGGATCGAAATACAGTCTCCAGGTTAGATGCACTCCCCAATATTGGGAAGGCCATCGCAAGAGATCTTGAACTCATTGGAATCGATCATCCCCAAAAGTTGGTTGGAAAAAGTCCCTTTGCATTATATGACAAACTTTGTCAGAAAAAAGGATTCCCTGTAGATCATTGTGTGATTGATGTGTTTATGTCTGCTGTTGATTTTATGGAAGGGGGAGAACCCCAGCCGTGGTGGAAATTCACAGGCAAACGTAAACTGATTTTACATGAAAAAAGCAATGAGTCTGTCTAGTTTTATTTATCCAACTTTAAATGAAGACTCTTACTGTTTCTTATACGTTCCCCTCTCTCATTTTTTTTATGACCAATCTGGTCGCTCAAAACGACAACATATCTGGAACAGTCTTAAGGCCCTACTATCTAGGGCACCTTTTTAAGGCTTTGCCGCACTGTTAATTCTCTCTTTCTGGTACTGCACCTCTGCGCAAATATTTTATTGACATGAGAACACAGGTATGGTTAACAGGTTAACCAATTTTTAGACGGAGAACAAAAATGCGCTATGATCCTTTCACTTCGTATGCTTTTTTTTTAGTTGTTGCTGCAAAGAGGGTGCGGGAAAGACTTCATCAAAAATTTTTACAAGCTGGATTTGATATAAGTCCAGAAAAATATGGGATGCTCATTCTTCTTCATCGCCAGGATGGCATCTCGCAGCAAAACATTGCTGACAAGTTCGAGATAAGCAAGGTTGCGGCTTTTAAGTTGATTTCAAGTCTTGAAAAGAGAGGTTTTGTCAGTCGCAAACCCGATCATAAAGATGGTCGGTCAAAGCTTGTCTATCTCACAGAAAAAGGAAAGAGCATATACGAAAAGCTGGTAGTCCTGGGTCAAGACAATCTCAATGTATGCGGAGAGGGAATAGATCCTGGGGATCTTGAAACTCTAAAAACAATCCTCCGAAAAATTATTGTAAACAGCCAAAAATGATTTTTTTGTGACACTAGTTAACCTGTTAACCATCGCTTTGTAAATTTCTGGAAATTTATCATGAAACCAAAGACTCTTTTACGTACTTTTGCTATCGCCATTACTCTTGTCGTCACTCTTCAACCAAGTTTTGCAGCAAAAGACGGTGGGCAAGCTCAGCAACAAGCCCCTCGCGCTGTTCCCGTTTCAGCAATAACGCTTGAAACAACAACAATCCAGTTGACTCAACATCTTCCCGGCCGATCGGTGGCCTATAAAGTCGCAGAAATACGACCACAGGTTACCGGTATTATTACAGAACGACTTTTCACAGAAGGCGGCATGGTTGAGCGTGGCCAACAGCTTTATCAAATCAACCCAGCCCCTTACCAGGCTGTTTATAACAAGGTTAAGGCAGATCTGCTGCGTGCTGAAGCCAATCTTGCCTCCATCGCTGCCAAGGAGTCGCGCTATCGTGAGTCGCTTAAAGTGAGTGTGGTAAGTGAACAAGATTATGATGATGCCAAGGCAGCTCTGCTTGATGCGAAGGCCTCTGTTGCGATTGCTGAAGCCGCTATAGAGTCCGCTGAGATTGATCTCAATTACACCAAAGTCTATTCTCCTATTAGTGGCCAAATTGGTAAGTCAAGCTTCACAGAAGGTGCTCTTGTCACTGCGAATCAATCGACTCTTCTTGCCCAGGTGACTCAGCTTGATCCCATCTATGTGGATATGCAGGAAGCTCGAAAAAAGGTTCTCAGCCTTCGGGAAAAGTCAAAAAATACAGATCAGGTAATGGTTACCTTGGACTTAGGTGACGGATTTACCTATGAACGACAGGGACAGTTCCAATTCTCTGAAGTAACCGTTAACCCTACAACCTCCAGCGTTGAGCTCCGAGCCATTTTTCCCAACCCTGATAAGATTCTTTTTCCGGGGCTCTTTGTTCGTGCAACCCTGCTTCTTGACACAGTAGAAGCAATTCTTATTCCGCAAAAAGCAGGGATTCTCGGACCAGGAGGACAAATGAACGCCTGGGTGATTGATGACAAAGATACTGCTCAACGGGTGCCCATTGTTGCCAAAGAAACCCATGGGAATAATTGGATTGTCAGTAAAGGGCTCAAAATAGGTGATACCGTAATCACAGAAGGTTTTCAGAAGCTTCGTCCAAATGCACCGGTTGCTGTTAGCCCTGCAAAAGAAGACAAAAAATAGACTTTTAAGGTCACAACGTACTTAACCATCGGAAAGGACGAAATATGTCACGTTTTTTTATTGATCGACCAGTTTTTGCGTGGGTGCTTGCTATCCTGACCATGCTGGCGGGTGCGCTCACAATTAAATTCATGCCCGTGGAGCAATACCCATCAGTGGTTGCTCCGCCACAGGTTACTATAAATGCCTTTTACCCAGGTGCTTCAGCCGAAACCGTCGAGAACAGCGTTACCCAAGTCATTGAGCAGAGCCTGACCGGTATTGATAACCTCCGTTACTTCAAGTCGACCAGCGATTCATCTGGCCAGGTTGCCATCACAGTAACCTTCGAACCCGAAGCGGATGCTGACATTGCACAAGTGCAGGTGCAAAATAAGGTCCAAACGGCACTGCCCCTTCTTCCTGCTTCAGTACAGGCACAGGGCGTTGTGGTAGAGAAATCGTCTTCAAGCTTTCTCTTCGTAGCCTCCTTTTACTCTACAGACGAGGAGATGACCCAGGGACGCCTCTCTGATATTGTATCATCTGATATCTCAGATACTCTGTCCCGTGTACCCGGTGTGGGCAGTGTGGATGTTTTTGGTTCCCCCTATGCCATGCGTATTTGGCTTGACCCCAGCAAACTCTATAGTTTTCAGCTCTCAACCAATGAAGTGGTCCAGGCTATTAGTGAACAAAATATCGATGTTTCTGCTGGGCAGATTGGAGGCTTGCCAGCCGTGAAAGGCCAGGAAATTAACGCTACCGTCCTGGCTCAATCCCGTCTTAAAAATGCAGAGGACTTTGAAAATATAATTTTACGTGTCAATACAGACGGCTCTCAGGTCCGTCTTCGTGATGTAGCCAGCGTTTCTTTGGGAGATGAAAACTATTCCACTATCGTTCGCCATGTAACCCGTCCTTCCGGCGGTCTAGGCATCAGCCTTGCTACTGGGGCCAATGCTCTTGAAACGGCAAAACGTGTTAAAGCTAAAATTGCTGAACTTGCAGAATTTTTACCAGAAGGTGTTGAGTATAGTTTTCCATACGACACCACTCCATTTATTGAAATCTCCATTGAGAGTGTTTTCCATACACTGATTGAAGCCATCATCCTGGTTTTTCTTGTAATGTTTTTGTTTTTGCAGAATTTTCGCTCAACACTTATTCCAACCCTTGCAGTACCGGTAGTACTCCTTGGAACCTTTGCCATCCTGAATTTTTTTGGTTTTTCCATCAACACCCTAACCATGTTCGCAGTGGTACTTGCTATCGGTTTGCTGGTTGATGACGCGATCGTGGTCGTTGAAAATGTTGAACGCGTTATGAGTGAGGAGGGGCTCTCACCATTGGAAGCAACCAGGAAATCCATGGATCAGATTACCGGGGCTCTGGTGGGGATTGCCATGGTAATTTCTGCGGTATTCATACCTATGGCTTTCTTCAGCGGCTCTGCTGGTGCGATTTATAGGCAGTTTTCAATTACTATTGTTTCTGCTATGACACTGTCTGTTTTGACCGCAATTATTTTTACCCCAACCCTTTGTGTAACCCTGCTCAAACCAGTGAAAAAGGGGCATGTAGAAAAAACCACCGGTTTTTTTGGTTTCTTTAATAAATACTTCAATAAAACGCGGGATGGTTTCCAAAGTTCTACAGGCTATATGACCAAGAGAATGAAAAGATCTCTTGTCGTTTACGGTCTCATCTGTGCAGGACTCTTCTTCATGTTCCAAGAAATCCCGACTGGTTTTCTCCCAGATGAGGACCAGGGGGTACTCTTTGCTATGGTCTCCACTCCCGCTGGTGCATCAGCAGAAAGAACCGTTGAGGCAATGAAATTCCTTGAAAAGTATTTGATTGAAAAAGAAGACAGCAATATTAAAGAGTTTTTGACTGTTACCGGATTTTCCTTTGCCGGTAATGGCCAAAATGCCGGTATCGGCTTTATTATGCTTAAAGACTGGGATAGTCGCAAAAATCCTGGCCAATCTATGGAAGCCATTGCTGGTCGTATTATGGGCGCTATGGCTGCTTACAAAGACGCCCTTATTTTTTCCTTTTACCCGCCACCTATCATTGCTCTTGGTAATGCTTCTGGTTTCGATTTTCAACTCATCGATCAGACGGGGCTAGGCCATGAAGAACTCATGGCAGCGAGGAATCAACTTTTGGGGGCGGCCAGTCAGAATCCGAAACTTGTTGGTGTACGACCCAATGGACTCAATGATGTTCCACAGTACCAACTTGATGTGGATATGGAAAAAGCACGAGCCCTTGGTGTTTCTATCAGCGAGATCAACTCCACCTTGCAAACGGCATGGGGCTCAAGCTATGTAAATGATTTCATTGATCGTGGTCGTATCAAAAAAGTATATGTGCAAGGTGATGCCCTCTATCGTATGCAGCCAGATGATATAAATAAATGGTACGTGAAAAACACCCTTGGAGAAATGGTTCCCTTTGCCAGCATAGTCCATGCGTATTGGACCTATGGTTCCCCTCGCCTTGAGAGATTTAACGGTAGTTCATCAATGAATATCCAGGGTGCTCCAGGCCCAGGTGTAAGTAGTGGTGAGGCTATGGCGGAGATGGAAAAAATTGCCGCGACCTTGCCCGATGGAATTAGTTATGCATGGACCGGTCTTTCCTATGAGGAAAAACTCTCAGGATCTCAGGCCGGTGCCCTTTATGCAATCTCTCTCATCATCATTTTTCTGAGTCTTGCAGCACTATATGAAAGTTGGGCAATTCCATTCTCCGTACTTTTTGTTGTACCTCTAGGTGTTGTCGGTTCAGTTGTCGCTACCACTGTCTTCGGACTGAGCAACGATATCTACTTTCAGGTAGCGCTTCTCACCACGGTTGGTTTATGTGCAAAAAATGCCATTCTCATTGTTGAGTTTGCAAAAGAGCTTCATGACAGTGGTATGGATCTTCTTGAGGCCGCCACCACCTCCGCAAAGCTGAGGTTTCGTCCCATTATCATGACCTCCATGGCATTCATTCTTGGTGTTCTCCCTCTTGCCAAATCCACAGGGGCCGGCTCCGCCTCTCAGAACGCCATTGGCATTGCAGTTATTGGCGGCATGCTCTCAGCAACATTTGTGGCCATACTTTTTGTACCGCTCTTTTTTGTCCTGTTCGAAAAAATATCCCAATTTCGTAGCAAAAAAACGCCTCATACGGCTCAGCTGATTGATGAAGGAAAATAGATGAAAAAACAATATCTCACTTTACTCCTGGGGTGCACCTTACTCTCATCATGTGCCCTCTCACCTGAGTACAATCAACCCCAGGACATGACATCACCATCGTGGAATGAAGTAGCTGACCTTGCAGGACAGGAAGGCATCGAAACCCCGCTAGCGAGTGAAATACCCTGGAAGGATTTTTTTAAATCACAAGAGCTGCAAACTGTTATTTCACTAGGTCTTGCAAATAACAAAGACTTGCGAACTGCAATTTTGAACATTGAAAGAGCCAGCGCAGTCTATGATATTCAAAGAGCTGAGCTTATTCCAAAAATCAATGCTGATGCTGATGCCGCCCTGCAGGGCAATTTTGACGGGGATATGGTCACAGAAATCTACAGGGTTGGGCTGGCCGTCCCCTATTATGAACTCGACTTCTTTGGACGTATTAAGAATCTGAGCGATGTTGCATTAAATAGCTATTTGGCAACAGAATCAGCCCAACAGAGCCTAACCATTTCACTTATCTCACAGATTGCCGTGTCCTACCTGCAATTAGTGACTGATATGGAAAACCTGCAACTGGCCAAAGAGACCCTTGCTGCGCAAAATGAAAGCTATGATCTTATCAAAAAAAGTTACGATTTTGGTCTTTCAACAAAGCTTGACATCGCACAAGTCCGTATTTCTGTAGAAACTGCTCGCACCGACATGATTCGCTTTGGTCGATTAGTACAACTTGATAAGAATGCGCTTGTTCTCTTATTAGGTGTTCACACGATTGATGATATACCGCTTGGTGAACACCTCGGTAGTATTGCACTTTTGCAGGATATACCTGTTGGTTTGCCCTCACAAGTACTGTTAAAACGACCTGATATCCAGCAAGCTGAATATACTCTTCGGGGGGCAGGCGCCAATATTGGTGCAGCGCGTGCTAATTTTTATCCGCGTATAGCCC
>JAUVLX010000255.1 GCA_030600525.1 Desulfobulbus sp.
CGCCCTTTGGCCTCACCAGGCCGCAGACCGCCTGGATCTTCCTGCCAGGCAATGGCAAAGCCCGCTCCATCAGCCCCACCCATAAACACCTGGTTGGCGTCGCGGCGGGCAGAGGTGAGTCGCTCAGGCTTGAACCAGACGACATCACCGACTGCTTTGTCATCTAACCAACCGCTTGTATCTTTACTTATATCAGCAGCGGTGACGATGATGCCACGGCAGGTCCAGACTGCGCTATAGGGAACTTCACCCACTTCCGGGTAGCCCTCGTCAGTATAGTCATGTGAACGCTGAGAACCTTTGACACCCCAAATGTCGTCTACCACGTAAGGATCGTCAGGAGTGTAATCCGGCCCACATTCTTCTTTTTCATCCGACCCGGTGCAGGTATCGCAAGAATCTGGTTCGCCGTCACCGTCTCCATCCGGGCAGACCTGTATGGCATAACGTGGCTTTCCGCCCTTGGCAAACTTACTGGTCCATGCAATCAACACCTTATTTCCCTTAACCTGGAAGACCGGCTTCTTGCAGTGGCCGTAATATTCTTCGCCATTGGCTAACTGAAAGGAACTGCGGTCAGCCATGCGCGAAATGTTTGTCCGCTTCCAGGTGTTGCCATCGTCTCTTGAGACCGCAGCCCACACATCGTGCTCACCGGTTGTTGGGTCAGCATCGGTGTAGGTGACGATGAGAGGTTTTGCTTGTGTTTCATCTCGGATAAAATTTCCGTCTTCATCATAGTCCGGAATGCCAGTGACCATTACCCCATTATCATCAACGTAATCAGCGAGATCGCCATTGGCCTTCATAGCATCAAACCATACCCCCATAACATTGAGTTTGGCCTTGGAGCTGGCTAATTCTGGCGTCTTGGAAACATTCTTGCGGAACATACTATTACTAACTGACGCGTCCAGATGCGCTTTTGCATCTTCTTCGCTTTGTATAGTCAATGTAACATCAGGCTCCAGCAGACTCGCGGTATCCTGAATAATGGACTCTACTAGTGGACCGTCTGCAAAATCCAGCTCTTCAAGATAATTATCCTCCATGGCCTGCTCAAAAGCTCCAGCCACTTCAGGAGTAATGGTGATGCCCCCTTTGGGTTCGCCATCCACATCCAGGCTTTGAAGCAGGCGGGCCATATTAACCACCTTGGGATCATCTGTGTTACTGAGGGAAAAAATATCTAAAGGTGAAATCTTATGATCTGCAAATGCAGAGCCGAGCTTAATCGAGCCAATGGAAATATCCACTGCTTCGCCTGGGAAATAATCAAAAGCTGCAGTTTCATCGGTTACGCCCTCGTAGGTAGGCGTTTCCACGCTCAGCCCTTCAACCGGCGAATCGATAAAATGGCCAGTTCTTGGGTGGGCCATCTCATAACGGAACCACCAGCCCCAACGACCACCATCAAAAGAAATGACCTCTTCTGACTCTTCTGTAATTAACGATTTCTTAGCCTTCTGATGCTGCTTTTTAGCTACTTTATTTTTTTTACCAACCCAATGGATCACGATAATTTCTTCAGAAACTACCTCACCACTGCCATCAGCAATTTCTTCTGTTGCTGTTTCAGTGGATACTTCTATTGCAGCCTCAGTCTCGGGTTCATCAGACCAGATAACCAGCTCAGGAACTGCCCAGGCACCTGTTTCGGCAATCACCTTGCCTTGGTCGTCAAGTTTGACCAAGGAGAGAAAAATTGCTACACCTTGGGTACGCAAATCTGCCCAGGGAGCACCCCACTGAAAACCAAGATCCTCTTCAAGATCAATCACCAGGGTACGGCGAAAGATATGGTCATCAATATTCACTTCATTGATGTAGGGTGCAGGAAAGGTATCCTTATAATCGAAATGACCAATCTTAGGGTTACCTGTGGTGGTTAAGGGTGGCAGATACTCGTCTCCTCCACCGAGGTCAACGTGATACCCCTTGATTCTCCAACCGTCTGCCGGATCCAGTTGGATATGGAGTTTATCACGCGAATTCCAGATCCCACCATCCCCTACATCAGCGTGGTCCCTTCCTGCAAAAATTTTCAGGCCAATTCTGCCCGGCCCATAGCCTTGACTGGCTAGGACGCCGCTGCTACAGAATAACAGGACTATAAATCCCATTCCCAATAGCCGTAATTTTGCCATTTTCGTTCCTCCTTTTGTTAATGAGAGGCGTTACCGAACACCCTTTGGAGAACTGTCACCAGCATATAACCACAATCACTCTCCCTGCTTTCTTAAACTACATTGTTTATCCAGAGAGACGACAGGCACCGGCAACAATACAACTCTTCTTTTATCTATTATTAACGATATGAAGGAACAAGCAATGAGGTATAAAACGGTAGGGAATGGGTACAAAAGATATCCATTACTGGAGATACAGATACCCAAATGTTAGGAGAAAGAGCCCGTTACAAAACAAGCTTATATAACAATGGTGGTGACAGTAAGTTAGGGGGATGGGATCTGCAGAGAAAAAAACAGGTAAGGGGGAGGATAAGAGGTTTAAGAAGAGGAGCAAAGGAATGCCTGAAGATTTATCCCTTGCTGTGAAATATCGAGTTTTTTTCTAATATGCTTTCGATGAATACTGATGGTCCCCGGTGCGAGATGCATCACTTCCGCTATTTCCTTGGTTGCTTTGCCATGTTTCACAAGGTTGGCAACCTGGAACTCTGTCGGGGTAAGTTTGTTCATCAAGCTGGAAACCGCAGGGGTAAAGGTAGTTGTTAAATCTTTAAAATTAGCTGCCAGCATATCCAAAACAATCCGATGCTGTACACTTAGGTCTGCTTGGAGCAGTTTTTCCAGGTAAGGGTCTATTAACTTTTCAACTTGGGCAGCTATTTGCTGTTCAAAGTTGTTTTTGTCTCTTTCCATTTTTTTCAACAGGACCTTCAGAGTTACATTCACTTCATGTATTTCATTTGTCCTTTCTAAAACTTTATCCTCCAATGAGTCTTTTATGCTCTGTAGTTCTAATTCATTTTCTTTATTCTTAGTAATGTCGGTATACGTTCCCACGATACGAAGCGCTTGGCCGGTTTCACTTCTTTCCACCACTTTTCCTCGGGCAAGATACCATTGCCATCCTCCTGCTTTGTTTCGCACTCGAACCTCAACTTCATATCGGGTGGTCTGGTCTTCATTAAGGTGCCTATCGATAGCCGCCATAAATTTCGGCTTATCATCTGGATGGAGCAGCTTATGCCAGGTCAGCGCGTTCTGTTTTACATCCTGTGTGGTGTAACCAAGTATATGATGCCAATTTTCACCAAAATATTCCTCATTCGACAGCAAATTTTTGTCCCATACACCATCTGATGACGCATCAAGTGCCAGACGCAAGCGTTCTTCGCTCATGCGAACCTGCTCTTCTATATGTTTTTGTGCGGTTATGTTTCTGTTACTGGCCCTTCTCCCCAAAAAATGCCCCTCGGAATTATACACCGGCTGACAGCTATGAGCGACCCACCGTAACGAGCCATCTTTAGTAATAACCCTGAGCTGGATATGGTTGGCGGCTTCGGAAGTATAACAACTGCATTGCCTGTGCTCTGCAACCCTGGCCCTGTCATCCGGATGAACAATGGATAAAAAGAGCTTCGGATCTGCAAGGAAATCTTCAGGGCTGTATCCGGTCAGCCCTTCACAAGATGGAGAATTATAAAGAAGAGTGATTTCGGGGCTTAACCAGTATTCCCAGTTGTAGGCATAATCGGCGACGGTCTTAAATTTTTCTTCGCTTTTTTTTAATTGGAGAATAGCTTGACCATGTTCTTCCAATACTTTTTTGAGTTGCTGTTTGACAAGAAGCAATTCAGGCACTGCTTTACCTGGATTCGTTGTCATTTCTTCAACACTCTCAACACCCATTTGATTCTGGCTGGAAATAGCCACAGTTTCTTTGCCCAATCGGGCGATACGTTTTATTCTCGGCTCCTGCCGCAACTTGTGAGCACGGCTCCTCGTTAAAATATGACCAAAGGTCATCGAGAAATATTTGCATACGCTACGCCAAAAACAAAAAAACATTTCCCCCTTGCAATCGAGCACACAAGGCACTCTTTTTTATCATTTCATTTCAAGTGCCTACCCATTAATTTCTTTTTCATGGTCGAGAAAACAATGTAACACCAGCCATTTTCCTATGGTTAACTTAAAATCACCATTTCCGACAATCAGCACATAATAATCCGCAAAAACGGAATTTGCATACTACATACTAACACACAAAACCAACTAAAAGGCGGCAACGAATCTTCGCTAGAGTACTTTCCAGCAAGACGCCCCCTGCAAAAATTGGTTATTGAAATACGACTCCTACCAACGGCAATAAGGATGTCGAGCAAGGTTTGAATTGAAATAGCGTTGGTCTTCGGTCACTTCTGCTCCTACCCATTCAGGTTTTGCATAGGCCTGGTCTTCACTTTCAAGCTCTACTTCAGCAACGACCAGTCCCTGATTTTCACCAAAAAACTCATCCACCTCCCATGTAAAGCCTTCATACTCGATCTTGTACCTATTTTTTTCAATAAGTGGTTTGGCGCATAACTGGTCGAGCATGGCATTGGCGTCGTCCACAGGGATCTCATACTCAAATTCGCTTCTGGTAGCCCCCTTACTCTCTCCTTTAACCGTCAGGTATCCCGTGTTTTCAATGGTTCTTACCCGCACTGTCGATTCTTTGGTTGTACTCAGGTACCCCTGGCGATAACGAATCCCTGGAGCCAGTTTTTTCCACGCCTCGCCAACCAACAAAAATTTTCGTTCTATCTCAATCCCCATTTCTGCTCCCCCTTTGTTCGAATTATTGTGTTTCCTTTAGCTTCATTTTTCAGGTATTCTCTTTTGCTAAAAAAACAGCTGTTACTATTGCTGTGCAACCAACGCTTTTCTCCTCCAGTTAATAGGATTCGAAATACCTTGCGTATCATCATTTACTCTCCATTTTAGCACATTAGACGCCATGCAAACCAATACCACGGTAACCCAACTTACGCTGCAGCTCCCACAATGGGCCATTGACAAAAAACAGGAGTTGCCCCCCATGATGGCCAGTGTCGAAGAGAGAATGGAGACGGTCCTCTTTTTCGCCGGTGCAAACTTCAAAAATAACACAGGCGGACCTTTTGCAGCTGGTGTATTTGAAGAGACAAGCGGCAGATTCGTCTCCATTGGGGTGAACAGGGTTGTCCCCACTAACTGCTCCACAGCCCATGCCGAAATCATGGCCCTGTCGCTTGCTCAGGCCCAACTAAAGACCTACGACCTTGGTGGTCCTGGCATGCCCTCCCACCAACTGGTGGTAAACTGGTGCCCCTGTGCCATGTGCTTTGGCGCTCTTCTCTGGTCAGGCATCCGCTCGCTGGTCATCGCAGGTGCCGGTACTCAGCTGGAAACCATCACCGGCTTTGATGAAGGCCCCATACATCCTGAA
>JAUVLX010000012.1 GCA_030600525.1 Desulfobulbus sp.
TTTCTAGGCATTTCATCCCCTACTAAACCTTACAGCAACCTCACTTAGGTCGCTTAGCTCCATACTTAGACCGACCCTGACGACGATCACTAACACCAAGGGTGTCCAAGGTACCACGGACTACATGATAACGAACACCTGGTAAATCCTTTACACGCCCACCCCGAATAAGAACAACGGAGTGCTCTTGCAGGTTATGGCCGATACCAGGTATATAAGAGGTAACTTCTATACCATTAGTCAATCGTACTCTAGCGACTTTTCGCAAAGCAGAGTTAGGCTTCTTAGGTGTCGTAGTATAGACACGGACACACACACCTCTTTTCTGCGGACAACTCTGCAAGGCAGGAGTATTAGACCTCTTGGTTGTTTTTTTGCGTCTCTTCCTGACAAGTTGATTTATTGTGGGCATTCAAACCACTCCTTTAAAAATAAGCTTCATAACCATCATTTTGACACGAAAGGTTGGATATATAAACGAACCAGTACTAAAGGTCAAGTTTATTCTTCAATTAATTAATTGGCTGTAACTTTATAGCGATCAAGCCCTGTTCCTGCTGAAATTAAACGTCCCATGATTACATTTTCTTTGAGACCTGACAAATCATCAACCTTGCCAGCCATTGCAGCATTGGTCAGGACCTTGGTTGTTTCCTGGAAAGAAGCGGCAGAAATAAAAGAATCAGTAGACAAAGAGGCTTTTGTAACTCCTAACAGGAGTGGTTCTGCCGAGGCAGGTTGGGCCCCTTCTTTGAGCAACCTTTCATTTTCTTCCTGAAACTTCCACCACTCGACCTGTTGGTCCAGCATGAAAATAGAATCACCAGGATCGGATATCCGAACACGCTTGAGCATTTGGCGAACTATAGTTTCAATGTGTTTATCGTTAATCCTAACACCCTGAAGACGATATACTTCCTGAATCTCGTTCACCAAAAATTTCGCGAGTTCTTCTGCTCCAAGGACACGTAGGATATCATTTGGAAGGACCGAACCCTCCATAAGGCGCTCACCTGCCTTGACATGATCACCTTCATGGGCGGTAATATGCTTGACCTTTGGAACAAGATATTCTTTTGGTTCTCCTGTTTCAGGGGTAACGACAACCCTTCTTTTCCCTTTGAGATCTTTGCCAAAGGTAACGCGACCGTCGATCTCTGTAATAACTGCCTGCTCTTTTGGTTTACGGACTTCAAAAAGTTCGGCAACCCTGGGAAGACCACCTGTAATATCTTTGGTCTTTGTTGTTTCGCGAGGAATTTTCGCTATTACCGTACCCGGGGTGATTTCATCTGATTCGTTGACAGTGATAACAGAGCCAACGGGTAGAGGGTATCTAGCAGCCAAATCACCTGCGGGAAGTTTCGCTGTTCGTCCTCGTTCATCTTTGATAGAAATACGTGGATTCATCTGCTTGGAAGAAGAACCAGGGGTAATAACCTTACTGGCCTTACCTGTAATCTGATCAACACGTTCCTGCATTGTATCGCCTTCTGCGACATCGCCGTATTTGATCTTTCCTCCAACTTCTGTCACGATAGGAATAGAAAAGGCGTCCCATTCGGCAATAATAGTTCCAGGGTCAACATTGCTGGCTTCCTCGATGAGAAGCATCGCACCGTATGGTACTGGAAAACGCTCCCGGTCAACACCTTGATCATCAAGTACAGTGACTTCAGCGTTACGAGTCATGACAACGAGAAACCCCTCGTCGTTTCTAACAGAGTGAAGTTGTTTGTATTGAACCTTACCACCACGTTGGGTGCGTACTTCAGCCTGCTCGACTGACCTACTCGCTGTCCCACCAATATGGAAAGTACGCATGGTAAGCTGAGTTCCAGGCTCACCAATGGACTGAGCTGCAATGATCCCAACAGCCTCCCCAATATTAACCATATGCCCACGACCGAGATCTCGACCGTAACACATAGCACAAACACCTCGTCTGGCCTCACAGGTTAACACTGAGCGAATCATAACTCTGTCAATGCCAGCGGCTTCTATGGCTTCAACTTTTTCCTCAGTTATTTGCTCGTCCATTTCAACCAAGACTTCACCGGTATGCGGATCCACGATATCATCAAGTGCTACTCGTCCGAGAATACGCTCTCCAATACGGACGATAACCTCACCACCTTCAATTAATGGTTCAGCCTGCACGCCACGCATAGTGGCACAATCTTTGATAACAATAGTGGAATCTTGAGCTACATCAACCAAACGCCTTGTAAGATACCCAGAGTTCGCCGTTTTTAGCGCAGTATCTGCCAGCCCCTTACGAGCACCATGAGTAGAGATGAAGTATTCAAGGACATTCAACCCTTCACGAAAATTAGCTTTGATCGGTGTTTCAAGAATTTCACCTGATGGTTTTGCCATCAAACCTCGCATCCCAGCAAGCTGACGGATCTGATCCTTAGATCCTCTAGCACCCGAATCAGCCATTATGAACACAGCATTAAAACTCTTTATTTCCCGTACTTTTCCGTGAAAATCAGGGGCGTATTCAACCGCCAACTCATCCATCATCTCTTTGGTGATCTTATCGGTCGCCTTAGACCAAATGTCGATAATTTTATTGTACTTCTCGCCGTCTGTAATCAGACCGTCTGTATATTGCTGATCAACCTCAGCCGCCTCTTTTTCAGCATCCTCAACAAATTCTTCCTTTTTAACGGGAATCATCATGTCGTTAATGCAGATCGAAATACCGGCCTTGGTGGCATATTCATATCCCATGTCCTTAAGTCGGTCGGCAAGGATAACAGTATCCTTTGTTCCAGCATGGCGATAGGTATAATCTATGAGGAAGGCGAGTTCCTTTTTAGAGAGTTCTTTGTTAACAACTGAAAAAGGAACAGGTTCAGGCAACAGTTCACCCACGATCATCCTACCAATGGTTGTCTGGACCATTTTACCGCAAATACGAGTCGTGACCCTAGCCTGTAAATGAGCAGCACCGTGGTCGTATGCCATCCTTGCCTCTACAGGAGAACTGTAAACTGAACCTTCTCCGAGGACACCGAACCGCTCCCTCGTCATATAGTACAGACCAAGGACAATATCCTGGCTCGGAATAATAATAGGACCACCGTTTGCAGGCGACAAGATGTTGTTGGTGGACATCATGAGAACCCTGGCTTCAACCTGAGCTTCTACAGACAGCGGTACATGGACTGCCATCTGGTCGCCGTCAAAGTCGGCGTTAAAAGCAGCACAGACAAGCGGGTGCAATTGAATAGCCTTTCCTTCGATCAAGACTACTTCAAAGGCTTGCATTCCTAAACGGTGAAGCGTAGGTGCCCGGTTGAGGATGACGGGATATTCACGAACAATACCATCCAGTACATCCCACACCTCTTTAGCGCCTTTCTCAACCATCTTTCTGGCGCTTTTAATTGTAGTAACGTACCCTTTCTGCTCAAGCCGGTTGTAGATGAACGGCTTAAATAACTCGAGAGCCATTTTTTTGGGCAGGCCACACTGATGGAGTCGCAGATGAGGACCAACAACGATGACCGAACGACCTGAATAATCGACACGCTTACCAAGCAAGTTCTGCCGAAAACGCCCTTGCTTCCCTTTCAGCATGTCGGAAAGGGATTTGAGAGGTCGCTTATTAGGCCCAGTAATAGTTCTACCGCGTCTTCCATTATCAAAAAGAACGTCGACAGCTTCCTGCAGCATTCGCTTTTCATTGCGAATGATAATATCAGGAGCATCGAGTTCAAGCAGCCGCTTCAGACGATTGTTTCTATTAATTACCCGCCGGTAAAGATCATTAAGATCAGAAGTAGCGAAACGGCCACCTTCTAGAGGGACAAGAGGACGCAAATCAGGCGGCAAGACAGGAATAACCTCAAGTATCATCCATTCGGGTTTGTTTCCTGAATCACGGAACGCCTCGACAACATTGAGTCTCTTACCATACTTGGCTCGTTTGGTTGCTGACCCTGTTTCCTTCATTTCCCGCCGAAGGGTTGCTGAGAGTTCAACGAGTTCGAGCCCCATCAGCATCTCACGAATAGCCTCTGCCCCAATACCAACCCGAAATGCACCAGGATGATTTTCAAGAGCAGACCGATACTGTTCTTCATTAAGAAGTGTAGCTACAGGAATCTCTTCAACAGTAGAAGAGACAACCGCATAGGATTCAAAATAAAGAATACGCTCAAGTTGCTTGAGCGTCATATCGAGGATAGCGCCTATCTTAGATGGGAGACTTTTCAGAAACCAAATATGGGCAACAGGCGCTGCAAGTTCAATATGACCTAATCGTTCACGACGAACTTTTGACTGAATAACCTCAACACCACATTTTTCGCAGACGACGCCGCGGTGTTTCATGCGTTTATATTTACCGCAATTACACTCATAGTCTTTAACTGGGCCAAATATCTTTGCACAAAACAGTCCGTCACGTTCAGGCTTGAACGTTCGATAGTTTATTGTCTCAGGCTTTTTAACCTCTCCATGGGACCATTCTCTGATCTTTATGGGAGATGCTAAGGATATCTTTACTTTACTAAAATTGACGGGGCCTTTGGGTTTTGCAAAGAAGCTGAACAGTTCTTCCACGAAATCACCTATATATTTTCTAAAAAGTCATTGACGGTAGAAACGCGCATTTCACACTCTCTCATGTACATTAAGTGCGCTATTCCTGAAGTTCTACATCAAGACAGAGTCCTTTTAACTCTTTTACAAGAACATTAAAGGATTCAGGGAGACCGGTTTCAAGAAAATTGTTACCCTTAACAATTTTTTCATACATGGTTGTTCGCCCTTCTACATCATCTGATTTGACGGTCAAGAATTCCTTCAATGTGTATGCAGCACCATAGGCCTCCATTGCCCACACTTCCATTTCACCAAGACGCTGACCACCAAACTGGGCCTTTCCACCCAACGGTTGCTGAGTAACCAACGAATATGGACCAGTGGACCTGGCATGTATTTTATTGTCAACGAGGTGATGCAATTTCAACATATACATAACACCAACAGTGACTTGATTATCAAAAGCCTCACCAGACAGACCATCATAAAGAGTAGACTGACCGACCTCATCAATACCTGCCTCTACCAGTAACTGGCGAATTTCAGACTCAGAAGCTCCATCAAACACAGGCGTTGCCATGTGCAGTCCTTTACGACAATTCCTTGCCAGATTGAGCAATTGATCGTCATCGAGACCTAGTGTGAGTGCTTCATACTCATCCGCAGAATAAACCCTCTGCAGTTGCGCTCTCACCATATCGAGTTCATAATTTCTTGAGAAATTATAAATTTTTTCACCTAGTTTTTTTGCTGCGAAACCTAGATGACACTCCAGTACCTGTCCAACATTCATACGTGAGGGGACACCCAACGGGTTCAACACGATGTCTACGGTTGTTCCATCTGCAAAGTATGGCATATCTTCTTCTGGAAGTAACCGGGAAACAACACCTTTGTTACCATGGCGGCCGGCCATTTTATCACCAACAGCAAGTTTACGTTTGGTGGCGACATAAACTTTGACCATCTTCACCACACCTGGGGGAAGATCATCACCTTTTTCCATTCGCTCGGCAATCCCTTCGTACCTGGAACGAACTATGGTCGCTTGAGTATTATAATTGATAAAAACGTTATCGATCTGTTCGCTGTATTTTGCCTTTTCAGCAAAATCAAGCATTGGAAGTGCAGCAAAACTCACTTGCTCAAGGGCTTTTTCTGTAAGCTGTTTGCCTAACGGTAATACAACCTTTCCTGATTTATCAGCGATATCGGCCTTAGTAGTGCGGCCAACTAAAAAAGTAGAGAGGGTGTTGCGCACAGCTTTTTTGAGACTATTCAGCTCATCTTCCATATCACGGTTGAGACGTTCGATCTCAGTTTCCTCAATCATGAGGGTCCGCTCATCTTTGTCAACACCTTTTCGTGAGAACACTTTGGCGTCGATAACGACACCTTCAACCCCTGGTGGGACACGAAGAGAGGAATCCTTAACATCTCCAGCTTTTTCACCAAAAATAGCGCGCAAGAGTTTTTCTTCAGGCGAGAGCATGCTTTCGCCTTTGGGAGTGACTTTACCAACCATCATATCCCCAGGCCCGACCTCAGCACCTACCCTGACAATTCCAGACTCATCCAGGTTGCGTAACCCTTCCTCACCTACATTAGGGATATCGCGAGTAATCTCTTCCTTGCCAAGCTTGGTGTCACGAGCCATGGTTTCGAAAATTTCGATATGGACCGAGGTAAAGGTATCTTCGCGAAGCAGCCTTTCATTGATAAGGATCGAATCCTCAAAGTTGTATCCTCGCCATGGCATAAAGGCAATTGTTACATTTTTACCGAGAGCGAGTTCACCGATTTCACAGGATGGTCCATCTGCAAGAACAGTCCCTTTGATTACCTTTTCGCCAGGCAGAACCAAGGGCTTTTGGTTAAAGCATGTATTCTGATTGGATTTTTTATATTTGGAGAGCCTATAAACACCGATTCCTGTATCAAAGCCATCGACTCCAGGCTCATCGTACCGAACAACAATTCTACAGGAGTCTACCTCTGCAACTACACCATCTCCACCAGCAAGAAGGCAAGCTCCTGAGTCTCTTGCAACATATTTTTCGACTCCAGTGCCGACAAGTGGGGAGCTAGGTTGTAAAAGCGGCACAGCCTGACGCTGCATGTTTGACCCCATCAATGCGCGGTTAGCATCATCATTTTCAAGAAAGGGCACAAGCGATGCTGCAACAGATACCAATTGATTAGGGGCAACATCCATCATGGTGACATCATTAGCAGGAACCATGGTAACTTCATACGCATGGCGTGCTATCAAATAATCTGTAGTGATTAAGTTGCCATCCATTTCGACCTTAGCAGGAGCAATAGTGTGTTGTTCTTCCTGTATGGCAGAAAGGTACTTATATTCATCAGAAACAACACGTTCCTGAACATATCTGTATGGAGTCTCAATAAATCCGTAGGGATTTACTTTAGCATAAGTAGCCAATGACACAATGAGGCCAATATTCGGCCCTTCAGGTGTTTCTACGGGGCAGATTCTCCCATAATGGGTAACATGAACATCACGCACTTCAAAACCAGCACGTTCACGAGAAAGCCCTCCAGGTCCAAGAGCAGAAAGGCGCCTCTTATGTGTTACTTCAGAAAGAGGATTAGTTTGATCCATGAACTGTGACAGTTGGGAAGTACCAAAAAATTCCTTAATAGCAGACGTCACAGGCTTAGGATTAACGAGATCATGCGGCATAAGCGTCTCGATCTCCTGTAAGGTCATACGTTCCTTGGTAGCACGTTCCATGCGAACGAGCCCCATACGATACTGATTCTCACACAATTCGCCAACAGTTCTAACACGCCTGTTTCCAAGATGGTCGATGTCATCACCATCTCTAGATTCGTCTTTAATGCGGACCAGGTGCTGAACACCTTTGAGGATGTCTTCTTTGGTCAAAGTACGATCTTCAATAGGGGTGTGCAGCCCTAACTTGGTATTAATTTTATACCTACCGACCTCCGAGAGATCATATGTACCAGGCTTAAAAAATAAATTTTCAAAAAACGTTTGAGCTACTTCAGGAGTTGGAGGGCTAGATGGTCGAAGTCTCCTGTAAATTTCAATAAGAGCCTCTTCGGTATCTCTCACCTTGTCTACAAAAAGTGTCTTACGAAAAGATTCACTTACACTAACGCCGTCGATAAACAACAGATTAAAAGACTCGACCTTGCTCTCTGCTAGAGATTCTAAAAAAGCATCGGTAACAGGCTCGTTACACTTGGCCAAAACCTCTCCAGTCGTGCTATCAATTAAATCATTTGCAAAAAATCTTTCGAGTAAAAGTTCAGTTTCAACCGCGACTTCTTCAATTCCTGCCTCAACAATTCTTTTGGAAAGGGCCTTGGAAACTTTACGGCCTTTTTTCCCGATAACAGAACCATCTAGGGGGCTGATAAGATCAATGTTCAGCCGTTGTCCGGTGAAAGTCTCAGGATTGAACTTGATAGTATACTGTCCGTTTTTATGATAAACAGTATCAGATTTATAAAACTCCTGTAAAAGACTTACATCATCGTATCCCAATGCTTTGAGCAGCACGGTGACCGGGAGCTTTCGTCGTCTATCTATACGAACATAAAGGACATCTTTAATATCAAATTCAAAGTCAAGCCAAGAACCACGAACAGGAATAATCCGTGCAGAATAGAGTCTTTTACCCGAAGAGTGAGATTTACCATTATCATGGGTGAAGAAAAGCCCAGGAGAACGTTGTAGCTGGTTGACGATCACTCTTTCGGTACCATTCACCACAAAAACCCCATCGTGAGTCATAAGTGGTAAGGCTCCGAGGAAAATTTCCTGCTCCTTAATATCACGGACAGACTGTACTCCTGTTTCTTCGTCCACATCAAAAGTTATCAGTCTGACTGTAATTTTAACAGGAACTTCGTAGGTCATACCTCTTTCGACACATTCATCGACGGTATACTTGGATTCACCAAACGAGTATCGGACAAACTCAAGTGAGCACAGTCCGTTAAAATCAGTTATGGGGAATATATCTTGAAAAATCGCCTGTAAACCATGAATTTCACGCTGATCGGGTGCGATATCTCTTTGCAGAAAACGCTCATAAGATTCTCGCTGCATTGCAATCAAGTGCGGCGGTTCAACAACGTGGCTTGTTTTGGCAAAACTTTTACGTACTCTTTTCATCGTTTTCCTCGAAATTTCCGCTGAACCCAGCCTTAGCAAAGGAACTGTCTACTAAGTGCCTGATATTACGAATACATTTCCCCGTGTCTTGACTTCTATCTACAAACGCAAGAACGCTACAGGATGATTAACCCTGTAGCGTTGCCAGCGATGTGATCTTGCTGAAAGGATAAACCCGTTCAACACGAATAAATATATCTTTATTTTATTTCGACTGCGCCACCAACGCCTTCGATTTGAGACTTGATCTCTTCAGCTTCTTCTTTGGTCACACCTTCTTTAATAGGTGTAGGAGCACCTTCTACCAAAGCTTTAGCTTCTTTCAAACCGAGAGAGGTGATAGCGCGTACCTCTTTAATAACCTTAATTTTCTGATCGCCTACGGCAGTCAATACTGCATCAAATTCGGTCTGTTCTTCTGCAGCTGCAGCGTCACCAGCAGCTCCAGCAACTGCAACCGCAACAGGGGCTGCAGCAGATACACCAAACTTCTCTTCAAGTTCTGTAATGAGCTCAGAAAGCTCAAGAACGGTCATATTGGAAATAAACTCAATTACATCTTCTTTAGTTACTGCCATTGTCATTCCTCCGGACAATTGTTCGTATAGATAAAATAATCAGTCACCACATGATTGACAGACTACAATTAGTTTTCTTTCTGCTCTTTGATAGCTTGCAGACCGTAAACAAGCTTTTGCGGTATACCATTAAGTACACGTACAAAGCCGGTAGGTACAGCAGCCATTGTTCCAAGCAACTTACCAAGCAGTTCATCTTTGCTTGGTAGCTTGGAAAGTGCGACAACTTCATCCGCACTCAAAATACTTCCTTCCAGGACAGCAGAGCGAATTTCTAACGCTTCAAATTCCTTACAAAAAGCAGCAATTGCTTTTGCGGGCCCAACAGGCTCTTCAAAACTAAAAGCAACAGCTGTTGTTCCTGTAAAGAATTCTGTTAGTCCTTCATACTCAGTGTCTTTTACAGCAAGTCGCAGTAGAGTGTTTTTTGCAATCTGGAACTGCGCATCATTCTCACGCAGTACGTGGCGCAACTTTTCCAGTTCCGTAACCTTCAATCCTCGGTAGTCTGTGACTACTGCGAATTTTGCCTTGGAAAAGGTCTCGTTGAGCTCACCGACCAAACCGGTCTTTTCGTTGCGATCCAACGTAATTACCTCCTAAGTGTCACGGGATTGTCAAAGCTGCAGATAAAGGAAATGACAAGACAATCTTTACAATACATACGTATCAACTTTGGCCTCGGCAGGGAACTCGTAAAATATGAGTTATTAAACATCCGTACCTGCTGTCTCCGACCATCCCAGTTTTAAAACCAATACAAGGTGAAAAGTGTTTACTATTCCCTAGTATAAAAAAAAGCCGCCTAGCCCCACAAGTTGCTCATGGAATTAGGAAGCATTAAGAACCTTTAATTAACGATCGAACCTGCAACGGGTCCACTTTAAAACCAGGCCCCATGGTACTACACAAGCTGATAGTTTTAAGATAAACCCCTTTACTGGAAGAAGGCTTCAGCTGAATCAGCTTATCGATAAAAGTTGAGATATTTTCACTCAACTTTTCTACCCCAAAAGAGGTCTTACCTAAAGCAGCATGCACCACACCTGCTTTGTCAACTCTAAAGTCAACCTTCCCCATCTTCACTTCTTTGACAACACGATCGATATCAAAAGTGACGGTGCCAAGCTTAGCATTAGGCATCAGATTCCTAGGTCCAAGGACACGACCAATCTTCCCTACTTCGCCCATCATATCAGGGGTGGCAATGGTTTTATCAAAATCAAGCCAACCATCTTTAATTTTCGCTACGAGTTCGGTACTTCCGGCGAAATCAGCGCCAGCGGCAAGTGCCTCTGCCTCTTTTTCACCCTTTGCAAAGACCAACACCCTTACCACCTTGCCTGTTCCATGTGGAAGCATGACGCTTGAGCGAACCATTTGGTCAGCATGCCGAGGATCTACACCAAGGCGTACAGCGATCTCTATAGATTCATCAAATTTGGCATACTTACCCTTAAGCATTAAATCGATGGCTTCGTCAAGGTCATAGAGATTGAGAGGATCTCTACTCTCACTACTATTTTTATAATTTTTTCCGCGTTTTGGCATTTTAACTCACCCTAATTGAATTCTCCCTGTCACAAGGTGAACTGTGCAGGTTAGACGAACCGGTTGAAAATATTAAACAACCGTGATGCCACAACTTCTGGCAGTTCCTTCTACAATACGAATTGCCTGATCAACTGTAAACGCATTGAGATCTGGCATTTTAATTTCTGCAATTTCTTTAATCTGGTCTTTGCTCAGCTCAGCGACACGTTCACGTTTTGGATTGCTTGAGCCTTTGTCAAGACCAGCAGCCTTAAGTAGCAAAATTGAAGCTGGTGGTGTTTTAGTAATAAAACTAAATGAACGGTCATTATAAACCGTTATAACAACCGGAACAATGGTGTCCCCAGAACTCTGTGTCTTCGCATTGAAGGCTTTACAGAAGTCCATTATATTAACACCATGCTGACCAAGTGCCGGCCCAACAGGCGGAGAGGGATTAGCCTTACCGGCCGGGATTTGCAACTTAATATATGATTGTACTTTTTTTGCCATAATATACTCCTACACTAAACTCAACATGCCTAGTTATTACTTACCTGTATATATTCGAGCTCTACCGGGGTTGATCGCCCGAATATAGACACCATTACTTTAACGCGCCCTTTATCAGGATAAACTTCATCTATAACACCTTGAAAATTTGCAAAAGGGCCGTCAGTAACACGAACCGTATCACCTTCAGCAAAAATAACCTTAGGCTTAGGCTTGGCTGCTCCCTCGGCTATACGGCCTATTATCTTCTGCGCTTCTTTTTCAGTCAGAGAGGGTATCCTTTTAAAAAGCTCTTCGCCAGCAATAGCTTGATTTGCGTTTACTCCAACAAATCCTGTTACGCGAGGCGTTTCCTGAACTGTGTGCCAAGTATGCTCATTCATCTCCATGCTAACAAGAATGTAACCTGGAAAGAATTTGCGTTCCGAAGTTTTTCTTGCCCCTTTTACCATCTCTACAACCTGTTCAGTAGGCACGAGTACTTCACCAAACGACTCACCCTGACCCGCATTCTTAATGCGCTCTTCAAGGGTAGCCTTTACCTTATTTTCAAAACCGGTGTGAGTGTGAACAATATACCAGTGCTTTGCCATATATCTATGAGGGGGGCGGAGAGTTAATTAAGGAGAGTGGAAACGAATTTGCCTAACAACAAATCAACCATTCCAAGATAGAGCGAGATAACGACGACCAAAACAATAACAAAGCCAGTAAGGCCGACTGTTACTTTCCTTTGAGGCCAAGCTATCTTGTTAAACTCAACTTGTACTTCCTGAATGAATGACCGGATAGCTGACGGCGAAAAACTTGATTTCTTACCAGATTCTTTCTTACTGACTGGTTTCGTCTTAATACTCCGGGATTTTTTCTTAGTTGTCATTATCTCTGACGGATGAGTTATCTATAATTGATACTGCTGACAACAAAATGGCAGGCCAGGAGGGATTCGAACCCCCAACCCTCGGATTTGGAGTCCGATGCTCTACCAGTTAGAGCTACTGGCCTGCAGATTATTTTGTTTCCTTATGTGGAGTATGCGTTTTGCAGAACGGACAATACTTTTTCAATTCCAGCTTATGCGGAATCGTCCGTTTATTTTTGGTAGTAGTGTAATTTCGCTGCTTGCAATCTTGACAAGCAAGCGTGATAATATCTCTCATGATACGTCCTAATAAAGTGACTAAAGCCGGGACAAAGCCCGGCTACAAGATGCACTGAAGCTATACCCACAATTGCATGCAGGAATAACTGTATTATTCAATTATTTCGCTCACAACTCCAGCGCCGACAGTTCGACCGCCTTCACGGATAGCGAAGCGCAGACCAGCATCCATAGCGATAGGGGTGATCAGCTCGCCTGTAATGTGAACGTTGTCGCCAGGCATCACCATTTCTACGCCTTCCTCAAGTGTAACAATGCCTGTCACATCAGTTGTTCGAAAGTAAAACTGAGGACGATACCCGTTGAAAAATGGTGTATGCCGACCACCTTCATCTTTACTAAGAATATAGGCTTCGGCTTTAAATTTTTTGTGCGGCGTAATTGAACCTGGTTTCGCGAGGACCTGCCCACGAACAATATCTTCACGTTTCACACCACGAAGAAGTGCACCGATATTGTCACCGGCCCGCCCTTCATCAAGTAGTTTGCGAAACATTTCAACACCGGTACATGTGGTCTTTACGGTATCACGAATACCTACAACTTCAATTTCGTCGCCTACGTGAACAATCCCTCGCTCTACACGACCAGTTGCAACAGTACCACGACCTGAAATAGAGAAAACGTCCTCTACTGGCATTAAGAAAGGTTTGTCAACATCGCGCTCAGGCTCGGGCACGTAACTATCGACAGCCTCCATCAGGTCCCAGATACACTGAGCCTTCTCAGCATCCTCTGGGTTTTCGAGAGCAAGAAGAGCAGAACCCCTCACAATCGGAATATCGTCACCAGGGAAGTCATACTTGTCGAGCAATTCACGAAGCTCCATCTCGACGAGCTCAATAAGCTCTTCATCGTCGACCATGTCGCACTTGTTCAGGAAAACGACCATAGCGGGCACGCCCACCTGACGAGCAAGCAGTATATGCTCGCGCGTCTGAGGCATTGGTCCATCATCAGCGCCAACGACTAAGATCGCGCCGTCCATTTGGGCGGCACCAGTAATCATATTCTTAATGTAATCAGCATGACCTGGACAGTCTACATGTGCATAATGCCGAGCAGTTGTCTCATACTCTACATGGGCAGTAGCAATAGTAATCCCGCGCTCTTTTTCTTCAGGAGCCTTGTCAATATCACTGAAATCGGTGAAAGTGGCTTGCCCCTTTGTGGAAAGTACACGAGTGATTGCTGCGGTGAGTGTTGTCTTACCATGGTCAATGTGGCCGATAGTCCCAACATTAACATGTGGCTTCGTCCGCTCAAATTTTTCCTTTGCCATTTAACGTCTCCTCGGACAAAATTTCAACTTGACTCAGCCGACCTGTTTGAGTAATCGACTGATACTTGGAGCCCACGACCGGGCTTGAACCGGTGACTTCCTCCTTACCAAGGAGGTACTCTACCACTGAGTTACGTGGGCCCAGAATCTTTATACATACACAACAAAGCCCCTGATCGTCTACTTACTGGAGCGGGAAACGAGACTCGAACCCGCAACCCTCAGCTTGGAAGGCTGATGCTCTACCAATTGAGCTATTCCCGCCCATACTAAGCAAACAACGAAGGAGCACTAATTACCTTAAAAGCAACTAGATGGTGGAGGGGGGAGGATTTGAACCTCCGAAGGCGTCGCCGACAGATTTACAGTCTGTTCCCTTTGACCACTCGGGACCCCCTCCACTCTATATATTTCCTACAAGTACTTTCAAAATCTCCGGCACCTGCATCTTCTCAACATGGAGCTGGCGATGGGACTTGAACCCGCAACCCCCTGATTACAAATCAGGTGCTCTACCAGTTGAGCTACGCCAGCTTGAAGTCAGCCATCATACAGCGTAACGCTTTTTCTGTCAATATCTTTTTTAACTTTCTTAATTTCAACCAAACTTACGACTCGAGTTTTGGTTGAAAAAAGCCAAAAGAGTTAAATGGCTATTAACCTGCCACACCGGTAAAAACGGTCCACATGTCTTTATCCCATAACGTTCTAAAAAACAACAAAAAAAAAGCCGGAGGCAAACTGCCTCCGGCTTAAATAACGTATTACTTTGTCCTAAGCTAATCGTTCAACGGATCCTTAACATAAGCCGATTCACGAAATCGCTCAAATGCCATAGCAAATGTCCTGAACACGATATGAGCAGCCTTAGTATAAGGCAGGTAAAAAAAAAGCATCATAACTGACACAAGGTGAAGGTAATACACAACGTATGCCAGTGAAGGTATCCCAACCAGACGAAGTAACTCTGCAGCAAGGCCTGTCACACCGACCCCTGCAATCATCCAAATAAGAAACCAATCATAAAAGGTGTTGGTAGCTTTCCCTTCCGCTTCCATTTTGGTACGGTTCATCCACAAAATGCCAATTCCGACCAGCATTGCAACAGCAGAAACGTTTGCTAACAGTTTCACTGGATTCCACATGGAAATCGGTCCGTGCAAAGACGGGATAAATATCCCGATAACATCCTGAGTAAATGCTGAATAACACGTAACAATAAAAAGACCGATAAAAGCGAGCATCAAAGGAAGATGTCCCTTTACCCGGTCATTGTTAACAGTACACTCACGAAACCGATCGTGCCCTACGATTTCCTTCAGGGACGGCCACAGGAAATCTTTGATAAAAAGAGAGGCTGAAGGTCGATATAAGACCTCACCGACCCCAAGGTTTTCTTCCATTTTTTTCCACATGGTCGATATTGCCTTATACAAGGAAAAAGCGGCAATACCGGCAGCAGAAAGCATTATTATGTCAATAAAAAGGACATTCTTAGCTAACAAACGAAAATCCCAGTGACCAAAAAAATGTCCGAACCCAACATGTGCAAATTGTTCCCCGGTTGGAATGTGCATCCCACCGGAAATAATCCACAGAACAAAAATAGTTACAGCAGGTATACCGATAAGCATCGGCAAATTTTTTGCACTGCTGCATAACTTGGCTAATCCATTCGGCCAGCCATAATGTTGGTATGCATATGCCCTGATTGCGCCGAGAACATCACCTGGTTTCGCTCCCCGTGGACACGCGTCTGAGCAATCACCGCACTGGTGACACAGAAAAACGTTGGGATCTGCCATGAGCTTGTCTTTCATTCCCCATTGTGCGAGAATCATTTCTCTACGGGGAAATGGGTCGCCATCTGTTGACAGCGGACAAGCAACTGAGCAGGTGGCACACTGGTAACACTGCTTAAGAGTATCACCACCTGCCTCCTTCATAGCCTTAATAAAATTTAAATCTGGCTGCACGTTCATAGATATTTTATCCTCCTATTATAAAATGTACCAAACCATATATCATCAATACTGTAACAACGCCAAACGATATAAAAACTCTGCCAGTTCAAGCAAGTACTAAAAACTGACAGAGCAAATAACAGGGGACTAGAAGCCCTTAAACGGGTTTGGTCCCATCTCGATAATTGATTCTACAAACTCATCGATGATGGCAGGAACCTTATCATAATCGGAAATAGCTATTTCACGCACCCCGCACCTTTCAGGTTCAAGACCGAGAGAACCGAGGGTCTCGCCAATATTTTCCATACGTTTGGTTGCGATTTCAGAACCCTTGACAAAGTGACACTGGTAATCATCACCATATTTACAACCAAGCAACAAAGCACCGTCCATTCCGGACGACATAGCATCTTTAATCCATACCATGTTAACGGAACCGAGACACCGAACAGGTATAAAACGAACCAAGGTGTTCATCTTGTTACGATGCATTCCAGACATATCAATCGCTGGATATGCATCATTTTCACAAACAAACACTGCAACTCGCAACTTATCTTCATCGTCATCTGGAACTTCAATGGATTTAACCATTGATCCGATCATATCAATGCTGTAGTCAGCAAAATTAATAATACGTTCAGGACAGGCACCCATACAGGTACCACAACGACGACAACGGGTTGGATTAGGTAAGGGTGTACCTTTCTCATCATCATCAAGAGCACCAAACGGACATTCTTCAGTACAACGTTTGCACTGTGTACAACGAGACATGAAAAAGTCTGGGTATGTCTGGTCTCCAGAACGAGGATGAACAGAAACACCTCGGTTAGCCGACTCTATACACTGAATAGCCTTGAGTGCTGCACCGGTGGCATCATCAATGGTTTCTTCCATTGTTTCAGCTTTACGGACACCACCACAGGTGTACACACCTGTACGACGGGTTTCATATGGGAAACATATAAAATGAGAGTCTGCATATCCGTCAAACAAGTCAAGATCCAAGAAAGCGGGTCCTTGACGATACGCGAGATTAATCACTGACTCTTTGGCTGTGGTAGGTTCCATACCAGCGGCCAAGACAACCATATCAACTTCTAGAGCAAGATCTTCACCAAGCAAGGTATTTTCAGCAGTTACAACGAGCCCGTTTCCAGACTCCTCTACTTTAGTTACTGCTGCCTTGGTCATGAAAACGCCGTCTTTGGACTGCATGCCTTTGTAGAACAGTTCAGCATTGCCTGGAGTACGCATGTGCTGATACAGAATAAAGGCCTGTCCGTTTTCAGGATTGTCTTCAACAACATAGTTAGCCTGCTTAAGGGCAACCATTGAAGTAACAGAGTTACAAAATGGGAAATCCTTATCACTCTCTTTAGCGCCAGGACTCAAAACAAAAGCGACCTTTGCAGGCACACTGCCTTCTTTGGCAAGCTTTTCAAATTCAGCATTGGTGACTACTTTTGCATATTTATCGTAGCCAAGATGCTCGAATTCAGACACAGAAGCGGGCTTCCAACCGGTTGCAAGCACAACCGCACCAAACATTTCGCCATTTGGATTCACTTCAGTATATTTAACAAGGCCATCGTTAGGGTCTTCCATGTTACCCTTGTCGATCTGATCCTGCTCGTCGGCAGCGACCTTTTCAGGAGCATCCCATTCCGATGCTACGCCCGCCTCTTTAATAGTAACATTAAATGCACCTGGCGCTCCACCAATCCTTGCCACTTCAGCGCCGGTCTTAACAGTAATTTTACTGTTAGACTGTATATCAGCAACCATCTGGTCAATATTTGGTGCTTCAAGCTCTGCATAAGGATAAGCAGTTGGAAACATTTTTCTCCATCCAAGTGCCTTACCACCAAGGACTGCGTCCTTTTCTACAACTGTAACCTCGTAACCTGCCTTAGCAGCTTCGTGCGCTGCAGTGATACCAGCTATACCGCCCCCCATAACAAGAATTTTCTTGCTCAGGGTTTCCATCTGATAAGGTTCAGGTTTTTCGGTCTTCAGTGCACGGGTAACTGCCATGCGCACATAATCTTCACCCATTTCCTGGAGAAATTCATCGACCTCATCAGAGGCTTCTTCACCTTCTTCAGGTTCGCCAGCAGTCCATGCAACATGCTCTCGCACGTTACCGCGGACAGTGATGGTGTTTTCACCAAAATTAAATTCTTCCTGCATTACACGTGGGGAACATGCACAAACAACGATAGTGTTGACACCGTTATCAGCAATATCCTGCTCGATAAAAGAACGTCCGCTAGCACCACAGAGGCAGGAATGTTCTTTCATCTCAATGCCGGTTTCAGAGGCTGCATCCTTGAGTCCGTCTACATCAAGGACATCCCCAATGCTGCACCCTGTACAAAGATATGCACCGTATACTTTATCCATTGTCTCTCCTCCTAGCGTCCGATCTGAATTGCTTTAAGAGCCGCTGCAGTAGAAGACTGGCCGCTGGTGTACACGTCAACAGCAGCTTTTGCACAGCCAGCAGATATCATTCCTTTTTCAGGTTCAGAAACAATAAAGCCATTACCATCAATGGTAAGACCAAGTTCCTGTCCCTGAGCCATTGCAGGCTTCATTCCTGTTGCAAGCACACACATGTCAACCTTTTGCTTAACCTTCTTTGCGGTCAAGGTATCCTCAGCGATCACGGTCACTCCACCATCACCCTCGGCGACGATATCTGCAACTTTGCCTTTGATGAAAGTAGTATTCTCATCGGCTGTGAATTTTTCACGAAAACTTTCGTATTTCCCTGGAGTACGTAAATCTATGTAAAATACATAAATTTTTGCTTCAGGATACTGTTCGCGTATATAGGATATATGCTTAAACGTTGCCATGCAGCAGATATAAGAACAGTGTTCCATATGATTTTCATCACGAGAGCCAGCACACTGTACAAATGCAAAAGATTCAGGTTCCTTGTCATCACCAGGACGAAGGATTTTCCCAGCTGTAGGTCCATTGTCAGCAGCCAGTCTTTCCATCATCATATTAGTGATAATTGCGGGAGAAGAACCAAATTTAAGATTTTCAATCTTGTTGGCATCATATGGATTCCAACCCGTTGACCAGATAATGGCGCTCACATTCAATGTGAATGTTTTGCTTTGCATCTCTGTATCAACAGCGTCATATTTACAAGCGGCCTTTATGGAATCAAGACATTCGGCAGAACAGGCTTCCTTCTCAAGCACGTAACGACGTGGAAAAGCCATTTCATGAGGTAAATATGCCGCCTTAATTTTTCTCATGCCGAAGTTAAAAGGATCATCAATTTCATCAGTACAGGCAGCAGCGCAATCACCACAAGCAGTACAGTTGGAATTAATGTAGCGCGGTGCTGTCTCAAGCTCGACTTGAAAGTTACCAGGACCACCAGAAACCGATTTCACGGTTGTCATAGTATAGGTTCTGATTCCTCGGTTATCCTTGATTCGCTTAAAGTTGATCTCAAGGCCACAAGTCGGTGGACAAAGTTTTGGGAAATATTGATTTAACTGTGCTACACGGCCGCCGAAATAAGGATTTTTATCGATAAGAAACACATCCTTACCGACTTCCGCAGCTTCCAGGGCAGCTGTCAGGCCGCTAATACCGCCGCCTACAACCAGTACTGCACCATTTCCTGCAGTGTCACTCATGCCAAACCTCCATAACTGCTGATAATTAATGAAAGGAGTTTTTTGTTTCAATTGATCCGAAGAGAAGAGTTAACCTATCTTCTGTATCAACTCAAACAAAATGACACCTAGTATACAAAAAATCTCCAGACCCCTCAAAGGAGTCTGGAGATTAGTACGTCATACAATCACTATCTAATTGAGATTAGATCCAAGGTTCTGTCTCAATGATGTTGATGCATTCTACCTTTTCACACTTCCATTCTTCGGTCTTAGGATCGAAGGTGGAGTTAACGAAAGCTTTCCAGTTTTCGTCATCAACGGTTGGGTAGTCTGAGCGGTAATAGAATCCTGGGTAGCGGGACTCTTTACGGAACTCAATGTGACGAATGTGGGTTTCAACACACCAGATACGGTGATAGTTTTCCCAAGCACGCATTAATTCGTGCAGATCGCCAGCTGCCATTTTAGTAGCATCTTCACGCAACATCTTAAGGAGATCCAGGCAGAGATTGAGAAGCTTACCAGAAGTCATATAGTAAGTAGCAACGCCACCACCATACTCATCGGTAGCCTTCATCAGGCGCATCATCATACCTGCAGGCTTGCAGTAGTTAGGATTGACGTTTTCTGCTGTAGAAGCGCCAACAAACTCGTGGTAACGCTTAACTGGTGCATAAATTTCGTCAGCCATTTCCTGAGATGTTTGCATCAGTTCAGGAGTAAAGTCAGCGTTATCGCGACAGTACTTAACCATCTGCTTAGCACAGATACGTCCTTCAGCATGGGATCCGGAGGAGAACTTATGTCCGGAAGCGCCAACACCATCACCTGCGGTGAACAGGCCGTTAACCGTGGTCATACGGTTATAGCCCCACTTGTACTGATGAGAGCGAGGTCCGTCAACTTCAGGTACCCACGCTTCATCAGGACCAGAGGTCCAGATACCACAACAACCGGAATGAGATCCGAGCATGTATGGTTCGGTTGGCATGATTTCAGAACCTACTTTTTCAGGCTCAACGTTCGCACCAGCCCAGAGACCAGCCTGTCCAACGGACATATCAAGGAAATCTTCCCACGCTTCTGACTCAAGGTGCTTCCAGAATTTCTTAACTGCTTTCTCATCTTTACCAGCAGCACGAGCATCATCAAGGAATGCATTCAAAGCAACGTCGGTAGCCATATAAATAGGGCCACGACCTTCTTTGAGCTCATTAATCATCAGGTGGTTACGCAGACAGGTAGGAGTAACTGCGGAAGCGCCATAAGGCATGAACTTTTCGAGTTCGTCTTTTACTGCATCGGTGTTTGCGTAGAACTCACCAAGACCGTTCTGTACTTTAGCTTTGAACAGAAGGAACCATGCACCAACAGGACCGTAACCATCTTTAAAACGAGCTGGGGTAAAACGGTTTTCCATCATGGTCAGAGTAGCGCCAACCTGTGCACACATTGTGTAGGTGGAGCCAGCATTCCATACTGGATACCATGCACGACCTTTACCTTCACCAGTTGAACGTGGGCGGAAAATGTTTACTGCGCCACCACATGCAACCATAGCGGTTTTACATGTGTATACGTGAACTTGGTTTTCACGGGTGGAGAAACCTACAGCACCAGCAATGGTATTCTCTTTGTTCTTATCGAGCAGCATCTTAACGATGAATACACGCTCGTGGATGTTGTCTTCGCCAAGAGCTTTTTTCGCAGGCTCAGCTACGATACACTTGTAAGACTCACCATTGATCATGATCTGCCATTTACCTGTACGTACTGGTGTTCCACCTTCACGCAGGGTTGGAGCAGGCTTAGCGCCATCAAGGTTTTCGCCTTCATCGTTCTTCTTCCAAATGGGCAGACCCCATTCTTCGAACAACTTAACAGACTCATCAACGTGGCGACCAAGGTCGTAAATAAGGTCTTCACGAACTACGCCCATCAAGTCATTACGTACCATTTTTACGTAATCTTCGATGGCGTTCTCACCAATGTAGGTGTTGATCGCGGACAGACCCTGAGCAACTGCACCAGATCGCTCAAGAGAAGCTTTATCTACAAGGATAACCTTCAGATCAGCAGGAGCCCACTTGCCAATTTCAAAAGCTGTACCGCAAGCAGCCATTCCGCCACCAACAATCAGTACGTCACAACTGTGCTCTACGATTTCAGGATCCACTATTGCAGCGAGTTCGCCTAGTGGCTTATTTGGTAATGCCATAATTTATATCTCCTAATAATTATCTAGAATAGAGTTATCAATTCATCCCTTAACAAACTGAACTTACGCCAGTTTGGCAGGTGTAGGCAGTTCGCTCTCAAGAAGCAAACACTCATCATCAAGATTTGCGCCTGTTTCACCAGGATATTCGTTGGCAGCACCTTCAGCAGTTGTCCGAATAGGGAACTTGAAGCGCTTTACGTTGCCATTACGGAACTTAACTGTCCACATGATGGAGTCAGAAGACCGCATAGGATGAACTTGTCCACCCATTGGTACGAAGTCATCATAACCACGAACAAAGATTGCGCCCTGTGGACAAATCTTAACACAAGAATAACACTCCCAACATGCATCTGGCTCTTGATTATACGCCTTCATTTCCTCAACGTTGAGGACCATCAGGTCGTTTGGACAGATGTACATGCAAGCAGTCTTGTCGCCGCCTTTGCAGCCATCACACTTTGAAGGATCTACGTAACTTGGCATTAAACTACCTCCTCACTTGGATTTTCCTTTATGGTGCCCGTAGATGGGCAACCAATAACCTCTAACTTAATAATTCGAAGAAAAACAAATTCATATTTTAAAAAAGACTTGTTTCCCACCGCAACCCACAACCAGTAACTGGTTAGTTTTACTAACTTTTAGCAAGCCCCTCTTTTAGGGACGAAAAAATGAACAGCCACTCATTAAAGTTGAACCGCACATTTAATTTGTTGCCTGCTCAAAGTCAAGAAAAATCGTCAAATCAAGGCTGAACAGCAAAATTTATAAAAAGCATCAGAAATATGCATACAAACTGATTAATCTTTCGCTTTGACTGCCTTTTTTTTTAAAAAACAAATAAATTTTACCCTTTTTTGACCTAAAAAAAATATCTATTCTTCTTTCTTTCACATTTCACTGTAACTCGATCTTGCCAAAACCTCTCTGGGTCTGGATCCATCTGCTGGCCCAACAATTCCTTCTCGCTCCATGGTTTCAATCATTCTCGCTGCCCGGTTATAACCTACCCGTAGCCTACGCTGAACCATTGAAATTGATGCCTGCCCAATTTCAGTGACAATGGCTACCGCCTCGTCATATTTCTCGTCATACTCCTCGGATGGTTTTCCCTCACCACTAGACTCCTCATCAACACCTTTAAGGACTGTATCATCGTAGTCAGCTGTTCCCTGTTCTTTAAGAAATGTAATAATTCGTTCTGTTTCCTGCTCAGAGATAAAAGCACCATGTATCCTTTGCAGCTTTGCAGCACCTGGCGGCAGAAAGAGCATGTCTCCCATTCCTAAGAGATGTTCTGCCCCTGATCCGTCCAAAACGGTTCTTGAATCAACCTTTGAAGCTACTTTAAAAGAAATCCTGGTTGGGAAATTAGCCTTAATAAGACCTGTCAAAACGTCTACCGAAGGTCTCTGAGTAGCCAGAACGATATGCATCCCTGCTGCCCTAGCCATTTGAGCTAACCTGGCAATCGATGTTTCGACATCTTTAGAGGCAACCATCATCAAATCTGCAAGTTCATCCACAATGATGACAATAAAAGGCATTTTTTCCTCTGCAACCTGATTATAGGAATAAAAAGATTTTACTCGTTTTTCCTCGAGCAACCTATAGCGTCGCTCCATTTCACGCACCGCCCAGGTAAGCGCCCTGGATGCCATTTTCGCCTCCACCACCACAGGATGTAGCAGGTGTGGAATATCATCATAAACCGAGAGTTCAATCCGCTTGGGATCTATCATCAGCAACCGAACTTCTTGGGGAGTTGCCTTGTATAAAATAGAGGCGATAAAGGCATTAATGGCCACCGATTTCCCGGCACCTGTAGCCCCAGCAATCAACAAGTGTGGCATTTTTGACATGTCGGCAACTACTGAACGGCCAATAACATCATATCCTAAGGCGAGGGTTAACATGGATGATGAATCCCTATATTCCCTGGAAACTAGAATATCGCGCAAAAAAACCATCTTCCTTGCAGGGTTTGGAATTTCAATACCAATTGCAGCTTTCCCGGGTATAGAACCAACAATGCGTACCCTGTCAACCTTCAGCACCATCGCCAGGTCATCGGCCAGTGATACTATTTTATTAATCTTCACGCCTGGTGCTGGAGTATACTCATAGGTTGTGACCACAGGGCCCGGTGATATGCCAACAACGGCTCCCTCGACCCCGAAATCGAGTAATTTATCAGCTAAAACCTTACTGATTTCCAGATAATACTCCCGGCTCACTTTGACATCTTCCTGTGTATTCTGATCAAGTAACGACACAGGAGGAAGTCTATATTCACCTGCTTTAATGGGTTTCAACGAAAACTCTTTTTCTACGTCCAGGGATTCCGGTTCACAAAGAACTGGTTCATGAACCGCAGGCGGCGAAACGGCAATCGAGGGCATATCAATCACAGTAGGTGAGGGCAAGTGCTTGCGAACAGCACGCTCTTTTTTGACTACTCTTTTTCCATCTTTATTAAGAAATGAAACCAGGTGCAGACTTTTTCTCCAACTCCAATATATTGTGCCCAGTAACGAAAAACGAACGGCTGCCATTAATGATACAACCAAGACTAAAGTTAACAGCAAAATCGAACCGACATTACCAACTGCCCCGCTTAATACAGTCCAGAGAAACAAACCTACAAATCCACCTGGAGCAATATACTGCCCAATTACCCATGCCCCTGACATACCAAGTAGCCCGGCCGATGCCAAAAGCGTCCCAGTTATACCAGCTACCACATAGGGGATTCGGTTCAACTCGGACCACCCAAACAAAAACGCACCTGAAACATAACACAAGACAGCCAC
>JAUVLX010000170.1 GCA_030600525.1 Desulfobulbus sp.
TTTCAACTGCCATAACCAACATATAACGTGGCATTTTTACAGGCAGAAGCCCCATGTAAAATTCCTGCATCAAATAATGTGACAGGCCGTTGCTCACCTTTATGCCAACATGTGAAGTGGTAATATCAACGAGACCTTCCTGCCTACCTTTTTTGAGGCCTTCCTTTCCAAACAACTCCCTTCTCACCATGACCCCTGAGGCTGGATCAAGGACATGCTCTCGCTCGATACCCTTTTTGTCTCTTACATATTCCCTATCAGTCCCGTGATCATATATTCCTTCCAAAACATATGGCGCTATTCGCCAGCCCCCATTGACAAGGCTTGCCAATGCAACACTCATTTGCGCGCCGGTAAGGGTGTCTCCAGCAAGGCCGTCTACCGATCCCCTTCCCAACTGTTCGTCCCGAGGACTCGTCCCCCACCGGCCAAGCACCTGTTTTTCCAGCCCTAACCGCGCCTCAAACTGTTGCAGCGTTTGTTCATCAACACCATACCTAGGGGCAGCAACGGTGAGAGGCAGCATTTTTTTCATTGTCAGCCCTTCCCTGGCTATCGCTGCAGCCTTGGCAATAATCGGTTCAATGAGCTCTTTGTGCAAATCGTGTTGATAGACCCTGTTCAACCGAACCTGTTCATCAGCCTGCCAGAAATAATTGGGATTAAAAGAGGGGTAATTCATCACCGCCAGTACCTTACCGGTAAATGGTTCAAACAAAACCCCCATTCCCTTGGCTGCTCCCTGTTGATCAAGATAATTTCGGAAACGTTTTTCAAGCTGCTTTTGAAGATCAATATCAAGGGTTAACACCACATCCGTCGCCTTTCTGCCCAGAATAGGTTGATCTGTCAAATTGATCTCTTTTACATCCTCCTTTCTAAACGCCCCAGGTTGCAGCAATGTATCATATCTCCCTTCCACCCCAGCCAGGCCAATCCCCTCGCCTACGAATCCCAACAGATGTGACGCGACTGTATGAGCAGGGTAAAAACGCACTTCTTCTGACTTGCAGTATATCCCCGGCAAGTCGGCTTCATTGACAGCCTCCGCCTGCTCACTGTCCAAATCATCTGCCAACTCGATAACGCGTTGACGACTCTTAAGTTGAATTTCCAGTATTCCGGGGCTTTCTTCCAACACCTGCCCCAGAAGCATAGCCGCCTCTTTCCGGTCTCTTATTTCAGAGGGATGCACAAACAGGGAGAACAATCGATACGAAACAGCCAGCTCTTTCAACGATCTGTCGTAAATAGTGCCCCTTAAAACAGGTTCAGCGGGCGAGTCGCCCGCTGAGAACCATGTTTTTTTGTCTACCAAAGCGGCTACCCCTTTTCCCAAATCCTGAAAAGCAACAGGGCTCCGGTACAGAAGCACACCGCCTATTATCAACAAAACACAAACAATGGCACAAAGACACCGCCGTCCTTTTCGCTGCTTTATTATTCGTGGAGAAAGCGTGCTGACCATTTCACCTACATTTGATGCACCTGCCCCGGGGCGGGCACGTAAAGTTCCAGGCGTGCTCCAGCCAAAGCCTGGATATGGCTCTCTGACGTGAGCTGTGCCCGTTTTACCAACAAGACCATATGCAAATCATCAAGTCCTTTCTGCTGCTGCTGCACCTGTTGAAGCATTTGTTGAGTTCGTTGAATCTGCCAACTAAAAAGTTGACTTGTGCCGGCGACGACCAGCAACACACCAATCAGGATAGCTGCCAAAGGCCTCTGTAATTGTTTAGGCGGTGAAATCGCCAGAGATTTACGCCTGACTTTCCGCCTGGCCAAAGAAGTATTACATGCCGACCTATAGGGCCTAACACTTATATTTGTTATCATAATATTGCCTCCGCAATTCAATGAAAACTAATGTCGCTTCTTCAAAAATGCCGTTTTGCCACTCTCATTTTGGCACTCCGTGCTCTCGGGTTGCCTGTTATTTCTTCTTGGGAGGCCTGCACCGGTTTTTTGGTCATTACCTGAAATTCATCGCTCTTTGCAAAAGCTTGTTTTACAATCCTGTCTTCGATGGAATGAAAACTGATCATGCACATCGTAGCGTCCTCTGCAAGCACCTGAGGGGCCGCACTCAACAGCTTTGTTATATTTTCAAACTCACGATTGACTGCTATTCGCAAGGCCTGGAAGACCTTAGTTGCCACATGAATCTTTTTAGGATGGTACTTGACAGGAATAGCACGCGAGACAAGAGCAGCCAACTGTGCTGTCGTGTGTATCGGTTCTTTTCCCCTTGCTTCAACAATGAATCGCGCTATACGCCTGGCCTGACGTTCCTCCCCGTAATGATAAAAGATATCGGCAAGTTCTGCCTCACTCAACTTTGCGACAAGTATTGCAGCTGTCAGAGCGATGTCCTGACTCATACGCATATCCAACGGGGCATCAACTTTAAAGGTAAAGCCTCTTTCACTACGATCCAAATGAAGAGAAGAAACGCCCAGATCCGCAACTAAGCCGTTAATCCGGTCTACGCCAATGCGATCCAACTCCTCCCGTAGTTGGGTATATGATGCCTTGACCAAGACAAATCGGCTACCGAATGAAGCTAGCCGCTCTGCAGCAAGATCAGCAGCATCACTGTCCCACTCAAACCCGATCACCTGTGCTATATCGGGTTCCAGAGTCAATAAAGCCTCGGTATGGCCACCAAGTCCTAAAGTGGCATCCACATACACCCCCCCAGGCACCGGTGACATCCAGTACAAAACCTCTCGGGTGAGTACCGGAACATGTATTTCTCGGCCTCCACTCCCCATAATATAGCCCTAAAGAATTCCTAAAGAAGAAAGCCCGGAATTGAAATCCGGGAAACGATTTCTGGTCTTGCGGGTCTGCTCAAGCCAAGCAGTTTTATCCCATATTTCGAAATGATGGAGCATACCGTTCAATACTACATCCTTGTCGATTTCAAACTCAGACCGTAACGTTGCAGGCACAAGAATTCTGCCTTGTTTATCCAACGTACACTCTGTCACTCCTGAAATAACGTAGCGGACAAAATCTCCGAATCCAGGTTCCATCTGTCCCTGCCCAAGGAGCTTTTCTTCAAGTTCTTCCCATTCAGAAACAGGATAGGCCCTGAGACATTTTTCCCAGTTGGTCACAACAAGGGTCTCTGTATACACTTCGCGCAATACTTCCCTGAATCTGGTAGGAATATTGAGACGTCCCTTGCTGTCAAGTGTGTGCTCGGAACGACTGCGAAATCTGTATTCTGAAATATTGCCTTTCAACGAACCAACCGTAGTCACTGCACAACCCTTTTAAACCACTTTACACCACTTAATACCATTTTTTTATACTAAGGAGGTGGGTGCGTCAAGGAATTTTCTCAGAAGAACAATGGATTGCTCCCGCCTCGGCGGCGGAAACACACAACATGTTGTATGCTCAACAAAACCAAGGCACAAAAAAAGCACTTATAGAACGGCAACACCAATTACAAACACCGGCTATGGAGTTTGCTAGCAAGAATCAAGACGTTGATATAAAGCCCTTTTTCCCTGAAAAAACTAAAGAGAAAAAAAAGGTGGATGGATTCATTAAAAACGAGGGTACAAAGTGGGGAAAAAAAGAAAACTATCATAAAAACAAGCAGAGACTGCAACGCGATTATTTCCATTTCCAGGAACCAATTTTGGAATCCAGAGAAGAATCTGAAGCCAGAATAACGCAAGGGCACCAACAGCGAGCCCCAAAAAGCAATTAGCCTGCAACCTTCATACAGTTCCTGCCTTTTTCCTTGGCCGCATACAGCGCGTTATCAGCTGATTTCAGTAGTACATCGGGCGAATATCCATGTTCAGGACAGGTCGCTACACCTTACACCTATCGAGATTGTCACCTGCAGCATTTGTGCACTCTGGGGTATGGATATTTGTTCAGTAACGTCCCTGAGCAACTGGTTAGCTCGGTGATGGGCCAGCTTCCTGTCGGGTGCAGCAAAAATCAAAACAAATTTCTCCCCGCTATATCTGCATGCAAGGCCCTCACCCCTTGAACATCCCCCAAGATGCTTAACAAGGGCCTCCAGTGCGTCGTCACCAACTTCATGATCATAGGTATCATTAAAAATACAAACTGGTCTATATCAAGCATAAGAATACCAAACTCGATAAGTGTAAAAGACAGCGGCAAGTAAGAAAAAAGCGAGATGTAGGATAACGAGAAGGGCGGGGATTAGTCAAAAAGTCGAGACTGTCGGAGCTGCGTTGGTACCGTATAATCAAAATGCTTATAGGCTGATTCAGTGACCATCCTGCCACGGGGCGTGCGGATCAAGAATCCAGACTGAATGAGAAAAGGTTCGTAGACATCTTCCAGGGTATTTTTTTCTTCACAAACTGCAGTGGCAAGTGTTTCCAGACCAATGGGACCACCCTGAAATTTATCTATCAAGGTTAATAAAATCCGACGATCCATGTCGTCGAGACCCAACCGATCGACGTTAAGCATATGCAAAGCCTTATCCGCGATGGGACCGGTAATGATATCCTGACCAGCCACTTCCGCAAAATCGCGGACCCTCCGCAAAAGACGATTGGCAATCCTTGGCGTACCACGGGAGCGCCTGCCGAGCTCCAGAGCTCCTTCCTGGTCTATATTGACATTAAACACCCCTGCAGCCCGCTGAACGATTGTTTTCAATTCTTCTGGAGCATAAAACTCAAGACGTAAAATCACGCCAAACCTATCGCGAAGCGGCGGGGTCAGCAAACCCGTCCTTGTCGTTGCCCCGATAAGGGTGAATCGGGGCAGATCCATTTTCACTGACCGTGCTCCAGGGCCTTGCCCGATAACCAGATCCAGTTGATAATCCTCCATGGCAGGATAGAGGATCTCTTCCACCACATGATTCAACCGATGTATCTCATCGATAAAAAGCACATCGCCTGCCTGCAAGCTGGTAAGAATAGCAGCTAGGTCGCCAGGACGCTCAATAACCGGACCTGAAGTCACCTTAATGTTTGCATGCATTTCATTGGCAATAATATAGGCAAGGGTCGTCTTCCCCAGACCTGGGAATCCATGAAAAAGCACATGATCCAGTGGCTCCCCACGTCTAAGGGCAGCCTCAATAAAGACGCGCAGGCTATGTTTCAACTGTTCCTGGCCAATATACTGGTCAAGACTGTCAGGACGCAACTCCATCCCCGGTTGTTGCTCAGCCTCCAGTTCGGAGCTTGATACCAGGCGTTTACCGGTGAGGTCTTCTTCAAAATTCATCGGTCACCTTCTGTCTCTACAATTACGGTTGCCCATCATGCCAACCCCTGCAAAGCAAGACGGATAAGCTCTTCTACAACCATTGTGTCTGCACCCTCACCATGTTGTTTCTGCACGCGGCGTAAAGCCTGCCATGCAAGATGTTGGGGGTAACCAAGATTTACCAGGGCCGACACCGCATCCTGTACTGCATTACCCTGGCCAGGGCTTCTTGATGATGTCAAAGATGGCTGCCTATCAACTCCTGGAGGCGCTAAACGACCGACCTTTTCACCCAACTCGACGCACAACCGTTGCGCTGTCTTTTTACCAACTCCAGAAATTGCAGTTAACCGAGCATAATCTTCCATGCTGATTGCAGCACTCAGTTCTTCACTGCCAAGCCCGGAGAGGATTGCCAGAGCCAGTTTAGGGCCGATACCAGAGACGGTGACCAGCAAAAGAAATAACGCCTTTGTCTCCTGATTCTCAAACCCAAAAAGAGTAATCGCATCCTCACGGACATTGGTATGGATCAGCAAAAAACACTCTTCACCGATTTCTGGAAGCAGGTCATAGGTCCGGGAAGAAATAAACACCTCGTATCCTACGCCTTGCACGTCAATAACAATAGAACCAGGCGCCTTAAAACGTAAAATACCGTTGAGTGAAGCAATCATGAAAGTGTGGCGGAAATGCCAAAGAAATCAAACCAATATATTGCCAGCATTGCTAACAGCCAAACGCTGCTTGCAGCTCCAGCACTAAAAAATTCAGTATCAACCATAGCAGTCCTCAGCAATTCAATCGATCCCCATACCTTATGTGATGAGCATGGCAAATGGCCACTGCAAGGGCATCGGCTGCGTCGCTGGAAGGACTTTTCTCCAACTCAAGCAGCACTTTTACCATATGCTGCACTTGTTTTTTATCGGCCTGCCCATAGCCAGAGATGGCCTGCTTGACTTTCCTCGCTGTATAATCAAAGGCTTCCATGGAATGCTGCATAACAGCAACAATGGCTGCTCCCCTTGCTTGCCCGAGCTTCAGAGCCGAGCGAGGGTTACGAGCGACAAAAACATCTTCAATAGCTGCCACCTCGGGCTTATGGGTGAGAATCACCTCGTTCAATCCGTTAAAAATAACCGAAAGGCGTTTGGAAAAATCTTCTTCATGGGTAGTGCGTATGGTACCGCATGCGACAAATCCGATATTTTGCCCCTGAGTAACGATCACCCCATATCCGGTTACCCGGGATCCAGGATCTACCCCAAGGATACGCACCACCTTATCAGGCACTCTCAGGAAAGAGCCTCTATCAACTCATCCGGGATGTCAAAATTGGCGTGTACTTTCTGCACGTCATCATGATCTTCAAGGTTTTCCAGCAATTTCAACAGTGATTTAGCAGATTTTTCTTCACCTACCTCAACCACATTTTTAGGAATCATGGAAATGGTGGCCTCGGTGCATTTCACTTCTTTTTTCTCGAGTTCATCAACTACTTGGCTAAAGTCTTCAGGCTCGGTGAGAATCTGAAAGGCATCCTCATCCTCAACCACGTCCTCTGCACCGGCTTCCAAGGCAATGTCCATCAACGCTTCTTCATCAATGCCGTCCTTATCAACCTGGATGGAACCTTTTTTGTCAAACATCCAAGCAACACAGCCTGATTCGCCCAGATTACCGCCGCTTTTGGCAAAATAATGACGAACATCGGCAACGGTTCTATTCTTATTGTCGGTCATAGTCTCAACCAAGACAGCCACCCCACCCGGACCGTAACCCTCATAGAGAATCTCCTCATAGACCGCACCGTCAAGATCACCAGTCCCCTTTTTTATAGCCCTATCGATATTATCTTTGGGCATATTTTCAGATTTAGCAGTGGTTACTGCACTTCGCAGGCGAGGGTTACCATCGACATCACCACCGCCCATTTTAGCGGCAATGGTAATTTCTTTAATCAATTTGGTGAAAATCTTTCCCCGTTTGGCATCATTTGCCCCTTTCTTCCGCTTAATGGTGCTCCATTTAGAATGTCCAGACACTGCGAAACTCCCCCTCTCTAGTATTAATCTCAAACCATGTAGCTAATGGTTATTTTTTTACTATATGTACGTAGTGTCTCGTCAACGCTGCTCTGACGTGTCTTGCTTGTTTTTTCTCGCACCTGGATTCCTTTAACAGGTGGTACATAGCCCACTATGCACAACCAGTTAAAAAAATCCAGGACCCAAAAAATCCAGCGCAATATTTCGACATTTCATCGTTGACGCGACACTAGGTTCTTCTTAATCGATAGCCGTTACAAAGGACAACGCCGA
>JAUVLX010000259.1 GCA_030600525.1 Desulfobulbus sp.
AAGCCTGAGGATTATCCTGACGGGTTGATTTCTTTTATTTCAGAGATCGAAAATATCAATATCGAACCTGACACGCCTGCCAGGATTGTCGTCAATGAACGTACCGGAACCGTTGTCATGGGGCAGAATGTTCGCATATCAACAGTAGCCGTGTCCCACGGCAACCTGAATCTGGTCATTTCCGAATCCATCGAGGTATCGCAGCCTAATCCCTTGGCTGCCGGCGAAACAGTTGCAGCACCGCAGACGACTATCGAAGTCGTTGAGGAAGACGGCAACTTGGTGGTTCTAAAAATGGGAGTCAATATCGGCGATATAGCCAAAGCACTTAATGCCATTGGCGCCACCCCCTGTGATTTGATTGCCATTTTTCAAGCTATCAAGGCCGCAGGGGCCTTACAGGGAGAACTGGTTGTCCTTTAATCGGAAATAAAAATTATGAATCCAATTGACCCGAAGATAGCATTCACAGCGGCGCAGCATACCAAGCAACAGGAACGTGTCAGTTCTTCGAGCAAAGATGATAAAGCCATAGAAAAAATATCTGCCGAATTCGAGGCAATCATGGTCCAATCGATGTTCAAGGCCATGCGCAAGAACGTTCCCGAAGGCGGATTATTCCCAAAATCCAATGCTGAAAAGATCTATGAAGAAATGCTTGACATGGAACTTGCCACTCAAGTTTCGCAAAAACAGAGCATCGGCCTTGCAAAGCAGATCTATGAACAGATGCAGAGCAAACTGAACCAGGAAAAAAAATAGCCTTTTCACCCTCTTTTGACCTTTTTCACAATGCATCAAGCATTTTTCTGGCTAGCACCGGATTTCGGAGCCACGTATCCAATTAAAATCACACACCATTATCCTCAGATTTTTTTTATGACCTTTTTTTACAAAAAAAGGCTCTAAAAAGTTAAAGTTCTCACGATTCCCTACCGAAAAGAACAGTACAGAAAAGATAAATTCTGTATTACGGCCAAGGACGAGTCGTAAAAAACTGCAGGGAGGCAGGGAAATGATAGACAGTTTAAGCCACAAACAATTGCACAGCGCGATTTACGCTCACCAGAATTACCGCATGGAAGCTAGCTCTACCAAGCAAAGCGACAAAGACGGTGCAACATCTGGTTTGATGGATTCTGTATCCATTGAGAGTGAATCCTCGCTGGCAGTCACCTACTCCACCGACATGAAAGTCGAGAACGGAGCAGGAGACAAGTTTGGTTTGCTGCAAAGCCTGGTAGCCAACCTGCTAAAAGAACAAGGCATTGACACCAAAGTACTGGCCGGCGATAGCGAAATTGAGATCGCGACCATCACCCCGGAAGCAGCCCAGGAATTGGTTGCGGATGACGGATATTTTGGTGTAGAAAAAACCTCAGATCGAATTTTCCAGTTCGCAGTTGGAGTTGCTGGAGGAGATCCATCCCGCATCGATGCCATAAGAGAAGGCATTGCTAACGGATTTAACGAAGCGCTTGAAGCGTTTGGTGGATGGCTCCCCGACATTTCTTATGCAAGCTACGATACGGTTATGGAAAAACTCGACAGCTGGGTAGCTGAGTCCGAGACTGTGGCTTAACAAAAACATCAGGTGATCGAGATGACAGTGGAATTCTTTGGAGTCAGAGGTATGGCACAAGTAGGTGGTGTCAACAAAACCAATCGTACCGGTGAAACACAAAAATCCGGCAAAGCTGACAACACTCAAGGCATATCGTTTTCCTCCGCCCTTAAGGGAGCGAGCCAAGCAACAGCCCTTGGTGACGTTGCCAAAAGCGAACGTGCCGCACGCGTTGAAGAACTCAAGGCCCAGGTAGCAAATGGCACCTATGAGCCGGATCTGAACAAGGTGGCTTCCAGCCTACTTAAATTCTTAGTCGAGGGATGATCATGACCCGAGAATCTGTTCGAGAGTTACTGATGCAGTTGCGAGAAACTATCCATAACGAGCGAGAACATGCAAAACAACTGGATATGCAGGCCATGGCCAATGACATGGCACAAAAAGAAACGCTTCTGCATTCCCTGCAGGTAGTTGAGCAACTGCATCCAGACGATCAGGCCCTTGCCCGTGAAATCAGCAATGAAAATAGACGTAATGCCTTTCTTTTCCGGGCAACCCTGAACTGGATCCAGGATACCATGGAATTTTTTGGTCGCAAAACAGTCCCTACAACCTACGGCCAGACAGGTACCACTAACAACACCTCCATGAACGGGCGTTTGCTTTCGGGTCGGATTTAAAACAGTCGCACGCAATCCCTTCCTCCAATTCCACTCCGATTACCAGCTTTAACCCGTTGTAGCTATTCCCCCTAAGCTTCACCTCAGCTTCGCCCTCTCCTTTTTTTAAACATCCTGCTATTCCCCCTGAAATAGAAACGACATACTCTCTCAACTAAGGGCATGTAAGTAAATAACCTGTCCAATCCTGCATCTTATCTTCGGGTCATCTTTGAATGCGACTCAAGCACAAAATCCTCAACGTAGCCCTGCTATGCCTGCGGTTTTGTTCAATCACCGCATCCAAAGCTGGCCCACAAACCTAAGCGCAATATCAGCCAGGTTATTCCCTTACAGGCCCTAACCCGGATTTCTCATCAGTTCAGGTGGTGCCAGGTTCAAAGTTTTTGGTAGTAAATAGGTAAGCGTAGACTCCGGGTAAGCGTAGACTCCGATAGTAGACTTTTTTTACTGCCAAGATACGAAACAAGATGGTGCCGCATTGACTGACCTTCGGTGAGTATTTTGCTCAATTTTATATTTGATTGGTTTTAACAGTATGAAATTGAAATTATACATATTTTCAAATAATGACAAAATGCTCATGTGCAATCCGGGCTAAACTCTTTCTCTGTTTATGCCGATAATATTTACAGAGGATAATTTTACCACGTCAAGGGACTGACTCACACTACTCAATATCCAGGAATACGCACATGGCAGGACTCCTTGACGCTCTGAATGCCGGTAAAACAAGCCTGCTCACCAACCAGAAAGCCATTGAGATTGTCGGCAATAACGTTGCCAACGTCAACACCGAAGGCTACTCAAGGCAACGTGCCGAGTTGATGCAGATTCCCGCGGTCAATTTCGGCAATTTCTTCATAGGCCAAGGGGTAACCGTCTCCGACGTCAGTCGCGATTACAGCTCTTTTATCACCCGTCAGCTCCAGGAAAGTAATATTGCCTTTGGCGAAGAAACCGGCAGGTCCAACGCACTATCGGAACTCGAACGGTTATTTAATGTGTCGGGAGACAATCTTGCTTCGGAAGTCGACAAATTTTTTGATGCGTGGCAGGAACTTTCCACCAATCCAAGTGGACAGGTGGAACGGGATATTGTCCTTCAACGGGGTGAGCTCCTAGGTGATGCCTTTACCCAACTCAGTAATGAGCTCAACACCATTACCCAAAACCTCAATACCGAGATTATTGGTGAGGTGGAACAGCTCAATGAAAAGTTCAATGAAATTGCTAAGCTCAATGATCGAATCAGGCAGGTAGAAATAGGCGGCCAGCAAGCCAACGCTGCCAGAGACCAGCGAGATCTGCTTGTTCAAGATCTCTCCCAAACCCTTGGTGTAAAGACATACAGTGATAATCAAGGTATGCTCGCGGTGGTCCTACCAGGCGGCACCCCTTTGGTGCAGGGTAATACTGCCATGAGCATTAAAACTGTTACCACTGGCACCAATGTCGAACTCCAAGTGGAAATTGCCGGAACCACCAAAGATTTAAGCCGTGAGGAACTGGGTGGAAAATTTCGAGGCATGTACGAAATCAGGGATGTGGTTATAGAGGGATTGCATAAAGATCTCGATACGCTAGCAGTTGACCTTACCTCTTCGGTTAACGATGTCCATGACGATGGATACTTTATTGACCCAGCAACAGGAAATCCCACCACTGGCCAAATCTTTTTCACAGACATCACCGCACTCCCTCCAGGCGTTCGCCCAAGCAGGTCAATAACTAACGCCTTCACAGACAGTCGCTATATTGCTGCTGCCGGCTTGAACACGGCCGCTCCTGGTGACAACCAAAATGTACTCAAAATCGCTTCATTGGAAACGAGCCACAACGTCACAGGCACCAATGACAACTATGATGCCTTCTTTAGCCAAATGGTCTCCACAGTAGGTATCGAAGCCAGCAGAAATGATCTTGCCCTTAAAGGCGCAAAGGACGCGACAGACCAGTTGCAGAACCTCCGAGATGGTTTTTCTGGTGTTTCTCTTGAAGAGGAAATGATTGACCTTATTCAATACCAGCGGGGTTTTCAATCCTCGGCCAAGTTTCTTTCCACTGTTGACGAAATGATGAATTCGCTGCTGCAGCTCAAGGGGTAAATTATGAAAGCAACCCAAGGTACTACTTACCGCATGCTCGGCTCACGGCTCAATGACGTAGCCCTAGATCTCGAAAGACTACGGACCATGGGGGCAACCGGTAAAAAACTAAACAAGCCTTCGGACGACCCGGCAGCAATTCGACCTGTCCTTAACACCAGAAAACAGCTCAGCAATGTTGATCGTTACCTGGAGACCATGGGCAAGACCGGTGACATCATGGAGGCTACGGACGGGCACCTGGAACATGTTGAAAACATCATGCAAAGGGCTAAAGAAATCATGGTCAATGCGGTAAACGGTAGCCTCGGCGATGAAGACCGTACCGTACTGGCTGATGAGTTAGTACAGCTTAAGCAGGAAATGCTCGATGCTGCCAATGGTAATATTGACGGGAAATACATCTTTAGTGGGTACCAGGAAGATAGCAAACCGTTTACCATCAACACATCTTACACAGAGGCAGGGTATCTCGCAAACGATAGCACGACCTGGCCGGTGTTATACGATGGCGACGAAAACGCCACCTTTATTGAGATCAGCCCTGGCGAACAGCTGCAGGCCAACTTAACTGGCAATAACCTTTTTTTAGGATCGTCAAACTGGGACCCTACAGGCAGTACACTCAATAGCATTGATGCCGGAAGGTATGATTTGTTTGCAGAAATTACCCAGGCAGAAGAAGCTATTCGCGCGAATGACCCGGCTGCAATGCAAACCAGCCTCGAAGACCTTGATGGCGCGGCCGAGCAAAACCGCAGGCTCCGTTCACAGATGGGTAACAGAGCCAAGCGAGTGGAAACCGCCATGATTCACCAAGCGGAGGTACAGATCGACCTCAAGCAGGTTCTATCCCGCTATGAAGATGCAGACGCCATTGAGGTATTCAATGATATCGTTCAACAAGAGACCGCTTTCCAGGCAGCCTTAAGCATAACCTCCAAGGTTTCCCAACTTTCCATTCTAGATTTTATCTAACCCTTGTAGAAC
>JAUVLX010000300.1 GCA_030600525.1 Desulfobulbus sp.
GCATGCAGTACATCGGTGATGGAGTTGTAACCACCGAATATGATCGCTGCCCGTGAGCGAGCCAAATCCTGGTGGTAGGATGGCCCAAAAGATTTAACCTCGCAGTTTGGAAGTTTGTTTAGCTTCGCTTTACAAGTATGCGTTTTTCCGTTTATGTATTCTTTTGGCACGTAAACTTTCCACTGGCCGTATTTATTGTCGATCTGAGCCAGCACGTCTCCCACTACCCTGATTAACCGTTCTGAGCTTTCTCCAAACCAGGGAATGGCAAGGGTGCCAGCATTGGTACTGGCAGTGCCGGGAGAAGGGTTGTAAGCGTCCAGTTCCGCCATTCGCGACACATAACCGGCCTCAAAGGGTTCGGTATCAAATATCTCCGCCAGCTGTTGACAATGCTGGTTGCCAAGGACCTGGCTGTCTCCATACCACAGAAGGCTATGGTAATAGCGATGATACACCTCAGTGGCGAGCGGAGCCTGAATCTGGCGCACATTACCGACAACGCCCCGTACTCCAAGCACCCATCTGGTATCAGTTTGGAAAGAGCCCTCCAGTGCAGGAAGCAGCTCCTTGTGTTTCCCCAGAGGGGAATGATCGGCAACCACTAGACGGGGGCGATAGAGTGAAAGCACCTGTTGAAGCATGGTTGCCCGCAGTTCACCAAGCTGTTTGTCGGAAAAGTTTGATTTACCGTGGATACCCCTGGACTTACCACCTTGTACCACGGTTTCGTAACCGGGTAATTTCATCCAATCCAGGGGTGCATTGCCGCGTAGCTCCTGGGTGTGAGGGGTGCCGGATATAAACAGTACTTTCAGCTCGGGATGGAGCCTGCGCAGGGCCATGCCAATGGCAATACTTCTGCTGGCGTGACCAATCCCTCTGCCATCATGGCTGTATAAGAGTATGTCAAGTCGTGAGGTAGTCATCTATTGGGTCCTCGCCTAGGAGTTCTGCCACTTTTCTGCCGCATCTTTTGCCACCGCAACTGCCGTCACCGATGTTAGTGGCGGCGGCGACCTCTTCAAAGGTTGTGGCACCGTTCTCAATAGCTTCTATCAGTTGAATCAGTTTAACACCTTTACAAATACAGCCTGGCTTGAGGCGGGCTATTGTTTTTTCATCAGGTTTCATTGTCAGGCCCGTGGAGTTGGGTGAAAATGGCATGAGCCAGATCCGGGCCAATGCCGGATACTGTTTCAAGGTCTTTCTTATCAGCGGCCATTACACGTTTAACGCTGCCAAAATGTTTGATCAATTTTTTCCTGCGCATTTCTCCTATACCGTGCAGGTCGTCGAGGCGTGAGCGCAGGGTCTCTTTATTGCGAAGTTTTCTGTGAAAGGTAATGCCAAAGCGATGGGATTCGTCGCGGATGCGCATAAGGTAGAGCAGGGCAGGAGCATTAGGGGGCAGTAAAATCGGGTTTTTACGGCCCGGACGAAATAATTTTTCTCCCTCTTCTCCTTTTTCTTTGGCAATGGCAACCAGATCCACGGAACCAAGCAGATTTTCCTGTCCCAGTACATCGCAGGCTTTAGAAAGTTGTCCTTTACCGCCATCCAAAAGCAGCATGTCCGGTAGTTTTCTTCGCTTGTCACCGGGCTCGAACCTGCGCTGCAGAACTTCTTCCATCATAGCGTAATCATCTGGTGTGTCCAGGCTACGTATACGGTAGTGCCGAAAGTTTCTTGTATCTTTTTCGCCATCGGTAAAACAGATCAATGAACCGACAGCCTGTTTTCCCTGGAGATTCGATATATCAAGACACTCTATGGTTTGCGGCACATTTTTAAGATGCAGTTTTTTCTGCATGTTTTCGGCAAGGGTATTCCATGATTTTTCTTTTTGTGCCTGTTCGGAAAACAGTTTTTCAGCATTACTGGTCGCCATCTGCATGAGTTGCATACGCTTACCCCGTTGTGGGACATAGAGGGTGACTGCAGAACTGCGTAAATCAATGAGATGATCCTGGACCAGGTCTTTGTCTTCTATTTCGAAAGGGAGCAGTATCTCACGTGGAGGTATGCGCTGCTGGGAATAAAACTGGAGCATTGCTTCGGTCAGAATTCCGTGGTCGTCGCCTATGGGGTCAGGGATGAAAAACGTCTGTACTCCTGTAATGATACCCGCGCGAACAAAGAGCAGGGCCAGGCCGACAGCAGCATTTTGTCTGTAAAAACCGTATATATCCTGGTCGAGGTGGTGGTCGGCAACGACTGCCTGGTGTTCTATGGTTCGCTGAAGGGCGCGGAGTTGGTCTCGGAAAGCGGCTGCCTTTTCAAATTGCAGTTCACCTGATGCCTCCTTCATTTTTTTCTGCAAATCTATTGCCACATCATCGGCCTTGCCTTCAAGTATCTGCAATACTGCAGCCACTGACTGCATATATTGGCCATGGGAGACCTTGCCTGCGCAGGGAGCGAGGCAGCGGCCCATTTGAAAGTTGAGACAGGCCCGTTCCCTTTCCCTAAACTTTTTACAGCGTCGTAAGGGAAAGAGGGTGTAGAGCAACTGCAGAGTGGAGCGCATGGCTGAAGTAGCGGCATATGGTCCGAAATACCGATTCCCGTCACGCAGTCTTTTACGGGTGATGTTGATGCGGGGCCACAACTCACCTGTTGATACCATGATGAGCGGGTAGTTCTTGTCGTCGCGGAGGATGACATTATAGCGTGGTCGGTGCTTCTTTATGAGAGAAGCTTCCAGGATAAGTGCTTCTTTTTCAGTGGTGGTTAGGATGGTCTCTGCTCTTCGCATATGCGAGAGCATGACAGCTGTTTTTGAATGGATCGGGCCGGAAAAATGAGCATATTGCGAGAGCCTTTTACGCAGGTTTTTAGCTTTACCTACGTACAAAACCTCACTTTTGCCAAGCATCTGGTACACGCCCGGACCTGTGCTGACAGTTGCAAGGAAATCACTGGAAAGTGGCGCATCTTTTTCCAGTGATTTTACGAAATCATCAGGGCTTGATATAGGCATATCCTTCATTCTGTAACTCAATAAGGGTAACAATGCCAGCAGGAACTATCTTGCAATCAGGGACTAATTCTTTCTGCTGTATTTCAAAATTTGCCAGGGCAAGGTTGCAGACTTTAAAGGCAACAGCTTTTTTCTGCAGTTCGTTGATTTTAGTCGCATTATTGACACAGTTTTTTTCAACAAGTGCATTTACTGCTGGTCCATTAAACAGCATCACCAAGTCGTGAGGCTGACTTTGTATTGTTTTGAGCAGGTTAGTAACATTAACCAGTCCAATCGTGAGTGCTTTTTCATCATCCATATCGATATGGAAAACAGCTTTATAAATCATGTTGTCTCCTTTGTAGATTGTCAGTGAAATGCTGCTTTAAAAAGGGTTTGAGTATAGGCATGTTGTGGCTTGGCAAATACCGTTGCAGCACAACCAGCTTCAACGATTTTACCGTTTTGCATGACAGCAATGTTGTCTGCAATGGCACGGATTGTGCGCAGGTCATGGGTTATGAAGACATATGTCATGCCGTACTGCGACTGTAGTTTTTGTAATAAATCCAGGATTTGATGCTGAATGGTCATGTCCAGGGCACTGGTCGGTTCGTCCAAGATAAGAAGCTTTGGGCGCAATATCAATGCTCTGGCTATGGCTATTCGTTGTCGCTGGCCACCCGAAAATTCATGCGGGAAGCGATCTGCCACATCCAAATCAAGTTCCACATCCGTGAGAGCATCGTGGATCATCTGGAGTCGTTCCGACTTGTTTTTACCTATTTTGTGGACTCCTAATCCTTCCCCAATAATCTGTTCAACTGACATGCGAGGGGAAAGTGAGGAGAAGGGGTCTTGAAAGACAATTTGCAGATCCTTACGATAAGGGCGGAAACGGCGATTGGAAAATGTTGCCAGGTCAAGGGTTCCGTTATCAGTGTGATAAAGTACCTGGCCTGAAAATTTATAGAGCCCGAGCAGGCACATGGCAAGGGTGGATTTGCCTGAGCCGGACTCGCCGACAATGCCCAGGGTTTTTTCTTTTTCCAGGGAGAGGTCGACATGGTCCACTGCTTTGACAACTGTTATTTTCGGTTTCATGAATCCTGCCCATCCGGATTTCATGGTAAAAGTGCAGGCGATGTCTTTCAGTTCCAACAGCGGGGGAGTTGTCGGTCTTTCTTTTGCGGTGCCGCTGGGAATCGAATTGAGCAGGTGGATGGTGTAAGGTTGTTTCGGCTGGTTGAAGATGGAAAGGGTTGTTCCCTGTTCAATAATTTTCCCATGATGCATGATGGAGACAGTCTCTGCCCGTTGTTTGACCATGGTCAGGTCATGGGTGATGAGCAATACGGACATGCCATATTCCTGTTGGATGTCCTGGATTAAGTCGAGAATCTGTTCCTGGATAGTGATATCAAGGGCAGTGGTCGGTTCGTCCGCAATGAGCAGCTTTGGCCTGCATGCCAGGGCCATAGCAATCATCACCCTTTGTCGTTGGCCACCGGATAGCTGGTGTGGATAGGTGGAAAAACGGCTTTCAGGATCTTTTAT
>JAUVLX010000275.1 GCA_030600525.1 Desulfobulbus sp.
ATACCAAACCCAACGAGCCTGCTCCTTTTCGGAACAGGCCTGATCGGACTTGCGGCTGCAAGCAAAAGGCGAAAATATTTTTTTTGTATACCCTTTTTTTTAAAGGCCTTTCCCCAGAGGGAACTGCCTTTTTGCTTACAAGATCGGTGTAAGCTTCAATACCATTTTCAATATATTGCGAGAGAAAACCTTCGCTACAAAGTAGCCCCCACATTTTCTCCAATCTCCATTTTCTCGATATTCCCGCCAAATCGCCTGACCAGCCTCTCCGCGGCATAATACTGCGAATACCCTTGAGATGGACTGAGATAACCCTCCATAGCCTCTTTATAAGCTTTTACGAGCTCAGGGTTGCCCATGGCAAGATTTCCGACCTGCACCTTGCCAAACCCATCAAGATTAAGGGTAACGATGGCGCACCCTGGATTAAGTTGCTTGTTAAGGACATATTTCATGGCTCAATGTACCTCCCCTGCTCATAGGCAAGTGGTAAACGACAAAAAAACATTATATTTCAAGGAGCTACCACCAAGCAAACCAAAGTGCAAATAAAAAGAAGAGGACAACAACATGCATTTTATGCATCTTAGACCACAATGTAACACACGTTTTTTTTATAGCCTCTCTCTACGGAGTACCTGTTCCGAGCAACGAGGTGATTTCATCCATCTTTTTATAGATCATACACTCTAATGACCGCGCTCTACGGTTACGGGGTGAACAAATCCCTTACCCCGCTCATCCATGCACAAAAGGTCAAAGAAGTTTGATTTTTGACCGCCATCAACAATAGGCTTGCAGGCGGCATGTAACATCTGCCAACGACCTGTTAATGCATCATTTTTCCATTTCCTCTTGCCTTCACCGAAAAATCGGGTATGATTCTTGTCCTCTAAACATCCTGCTGGTCATTCAGCTTTCATTGTCATTTCGGGTTCCCTCACCCCGACAAGCAAAAAGGAAGAACATGCTCAACCTCACCCAATCACAGCTTCAACGTGCGGTCTTCATCCTGGCCACTTTTCATATTCTTATCATTGCGGCAAGTAACTATCTGGTCCAGCTACCGATCCAGTTTTTTGGTTTCCATACTACCTTGGGCACATTCAGTTTCCCCTTTGTCTACCTGGCAACTGATCTTACAGTCCGTATTTTTGGTGCAGCTGATGCCCGCAGGATTATCTTCCGCACCATGTTGCCAGCACTCATCCTCTCCTACCTTATCTCGGTACTCTTTTTTGAGGCGGTCTTCCAGGGCATTGCAACCCTGCACACGCTCAACACCTTTGTCCTACGTATCGCCTTTGCCAGTTTTGCCGCCTATACACTAGGTCAGTTGGCGGACGTCAAGATATTTTCCCGTCTCAGGCAACATGCAAAATGGTGGCTCGCACCCGGTGCCTCAACTATTTTCGGCAACCTGCTTGATACATTTATTTTTTATTCATTCGCTTTTTGGGCAAGTTCCGACCCGTTCATGGCAACCAACTGGATCGAAATTGGGACAGGCGACTACTGCTTCAAACTCATTGTCAGCTTGGTATTGCTCCTACCACTGTACGGCATATTTCTTAAATTTCTTACCGAACGTATCCTGACGACTCAGCCAGAGCGACAACTCACAACCCCATAAATGAGCAATACTGTTTTGTGGGGTCTCTTCACGCCTGTTTTTAGTTCAAAATTAAATAAACGCACGACTGCACTTCCTGGCTCAATGAAGAAGCTACGGCAAAACGGCTTACTATAGGTCAAAAAACACAGGCCACCGACGCCCCATCAACAAGTCTCCATACTCCCTTCCTCTTTACCTCCCCTTGACAGTGTGTTAATTGTGTTTGGTTACGTTTTCTTGTTTCACCTTGGTACATTAACACTTTTACAACGCCCTCTTATTTACGAGCCGGTTGATTTACTGTCTTTTCGCCCAATCTCTCGGAGTATCCGCTTACCTTGTTATGCTGAAAAAACAATCCTCGGAGGTAAGCAAAGACTCCGATATCAACTATATGCCTGTGGTTATTTTTTCATCATGCCTCGACCTTGAACGAAAATTTTAGTAAATCAACAGACTCATTTATGTGTTCAGGGAAGACCGATGCAACGCCTCGCGACTCAACTCATTGCCGATATCGCCGACGCCCGTAGTTATCTTCAAAAAAGGATACAAACATATTGTTGCAGTTCTTTTCGATCTTCTCCGCAATCATAAAAATACTATCGACAGCCCTGCCGTAAATTTAGGTAAAAATGGAGCAGACCTCACCGCCAATGAAATACGCCAGCAGGCACTTGATGAGCGCCACAAAAAAGTAAAAAAGCACAGTACACCATAATTCAAGGTGATATATTTAAAGGCCATCATCACACAAAAAACCAAAATGATTTCAAAATCACAGTTACATAAATAAAACTATTTTTTTCACAAAATTATTAATCGAATAATGAGGATAAATATATGAACAACGCAGAAATTCTGGTCAAGAGTCTGCTTGACCTAGGGGTTGATAGAATTTTCGGTTTTTCAGGAGCAACTATCTTGCCAGTGTTTCACGCCATAGGCTCGACATCTATCAAAATTACCATCAGCTCAAACGAGCAATCCTCAGCCTTTGCAGCAGCAGGCTACTCCAGAGCCAGCGACAAAGTCGGTATTGCGGTGGTCACGTCAGGGCCGGCAATTACCAATACCCTCACGGCCGTTGCAGATGCTCACGCCGACTCCATCCCCATGCTCGTTTTTGCAGGGCAGGTCGCCCAGACCAAAATGGACACCGATGAGTTTCAACATATCAACGTAAAAAGTGTTTTCGCAGATGCCGCCAAAAAGGTCATATTGGTCAATGAAATGCATAAAGTAGAAGAGGTCGTCAAAGACGCCTACTTTTATGCAAAATCAGGCAAACCTGGCCCGGTAGTGATCGACTTCCCTTATGATATCCAAAAAACAGAGGGTGAATACCAGGCCATTGCCAGTGAAAAATTTGCCCAAAAATACGACGAAGAACGCCACTTAGGTGAAAACCAGTGCCAACAGTTTTTTGAACTGCTCAAGAGTGCGAAAAGGCCCTTGCTTTATGTCGGTGGCGGCCTCAACTCACAGGCAGCAAGTGATAAGATCCGTGCATTTAACCGCCGCTTTGCCGTCCCATCCATCAACAGCCTCATGGGCAAAGGCATTCTTGATGAAACTAAATTCTGGTCGGTGGGCATGCTAGGCATGTTCGGTGTTCCTGCTGCTAATAAAGCCATCCAGGAAACCGACCTCTTTGTTGCCTTTGGTATCCGCTGGGACGACAGGGTAAACCAGAAGGTAGGTGATTCTGGGCTAGATGCAGATATAGCGTACTTCGACATTAATCCCGAAAAAGTACAGGAGGTGCGTTTTACCCGGGAACCGAAATTCTCCTTTATCGGCGATGCTGAAAGAGTCATTGACGACCTCTTGAATTATGCAGTCAAACATGACATCCAGCTGGACATTGCTCCGTGGCAGGAACATATTAAAGAACTCAAGCAGAAATACCCGCTCAACTACAACCGCCAGGCCGAAGCTATCCAGCAGGCTGAAGTCATGGACCATCTCGCTGGCTTTATCACTGACGAAACTAAAGTCACGACCGGAGTGGGCAACCACCAGATGCTCGCGGCCCAGTACCTGACCATGTTTAAGCCAAAATCATTCCTGACTGCTGGTGGTTTCGGCCCCATGGGTTTTTCCCTGCCTTCAGCAATCGGTGCGTATTACGCCGACCCACAGTGCACAGTCATTGCGATTGATGGGGATGGCAGTCTACTCATGAACCTCGGAGAATTATTTACCATCGGCAGAAACCAGATCCCCATCAAAGTATTATTGCTCAATAACCACGGCGACGGTATGGTGAAGAATATCCAAGACTTTCTCTATGCAGGGGATTATGTGGGAACACTGAAGCCCTCTTCAGTCAACTATGCCAATGTGGCCAAAGAACTCGGATTCTCCTTTCACCGATGCATTACGGAGAGAGACGATCTGAAATCAGGGCTGGCAGCCTTTATGGATGCCACCGGGCCAGCGTTTCTTGAAGTTGTCTGTGACGAGGATGAAGTTTTGTACCCGCGTATCCATTCTGGATCTGGTTACCAGGACATGATCATGGGGCCGTATATGGAAGAAGAGTAACTGCCTCTTATCAAGAGGCTATCATTTAACAAAGCGCAACAACGACAAACGAGGTCTCCATGGAAGAACAATCCTATATATTAACTATGCTAGTAGCAAACAAACCGTCTGTAACTGCTCGAATAACTGGATTATTGTCTGGCAGGGGCTACAACATTCAAAGCATCTGCGGAGCACCGACCCATGACCCTGCGGTTTCCAGGATAACCATTAAAACCAATACCACTCCAGCCCAGCTTGACGAAATCATGAAACAGCTTAACCGTCTGATTGATGTCATCAAGCTCCGCGACATGACCCATGATGAAGCGGTAAAAAGGGAGATGGCACTGATAAGTGTTGCCGTCACCCCGAAAAACAGAACTGAACTTGTGCAGACCGTTGAAATTTTTGATGCTAAAGTGGTAAGTGCCGGTACCGATTCTTATATTATAGAGGTAACAGGCACTGAAGGAAAAATTGATGCCATGATAAAAATATTGCGCCCTCTGGGTATCAAGAAGCTTACCCGTTCAGGTATACTGGCACTGTACAGAGAACTGGACGAGACCCATAAAAACAGTTAGCCAACGGTTCTTCCTGTAACCGTAACCTTTATTCTCCCCTTGTTTCAGGAGATTGCTCTTTCTTCTGAAACAAGGGCTTTATATAGAGTTTGAACACAAAATAGACAACAATGGGAGCCGTGCAGACCGTGACCATTCCAAACGGGCTTTCAATATAGGTGTTAATACTTTCCATATAGCGTGTGAATTGATCCATAAACCTCTCCCTTATTGTGTGTCTGAGTAGATCTTTTTAACCTGTTACCGGTGGCAGACCATGGCCTGGATTTCTCATCAGTTCAGGCGGCGTCAAGTTCAAAGTTTTTAGTTATGAATAGGTAAGCGTAGACTCCGGGTAAGCGTAGACTCCG
>JAUVLX010000044.1 GCA_030600525.1 Desulfobulbus sp.
TCAGGATGATGATATTTATTATACGCGCTGGAACGGATCTGCATTTGAACCGGCAGAGCGGATTACAGATAACAGTGTCCCCGATGTCCTTCCTGTCTTGGGCCTGACATCAGAAGGAAAGGTCTGGGTGCAGTGGAAATACTATGGTGACTCAGGGTATGAAACCATGGTCTCTGAGTGGAAAGGCACAGAGTGGAGTGAGGCAAAGTTGGCAGACGGAAACTTTTTTCTTAAGTATGCCTCTGTGAAGGAGCCTGCTGGTGAGGCAGAGGAACTGGAAATTGAGTTACCTGAATTCGTAAGTGACCCTCGAGCAGTGAGTGTGTTTGTTCCTGACCAGGAAATTCAGTCGATTCCAATTCGATTGATGGATGAGTCTACTGATATCGATGCAACAAATGTAATGCCACAGTAAAAGAAGGGAGCTTGGAGATATGTACACAAAGTATACAAGAGATAGTGGGTGTTTTTTGAGGCTTTTCCTTCAGCTTGTCGTGGTACTTTTTATAGGGGGTGTTACTGTTAATGCCCATGCAATAGTGGTTATCGGTTTTGGTGATAGTATTACCTATGGAACTGGGAGCTATACCGGTGGCTATGAGACCAAGTTGGAACCGCTGCTGACCAGTAAATGTGGCCCCTCAGTGGTTTTGAATTATGGAAGCAAGGGTGAACCAACAGGAGTTGGGTCCGGGCGAATAGACTCTCCACTCGCTGACCAGCCAAATGCTGATTTTATCCTGATCATGGAGGGCACCAATGACCTGTTTACAGGCATGTCCCTTGGGGCTACCCAGTATCATTTGGAAGTCATGATTGAGAAAAGTCGCAATGCCGGTGTCACTCCGATTCTAGCAACCCTCTCTCCTGATACGCGACCTGGTAGTGAGCATAAAGATATTTATGGGACCTATAACCCCATGATTCAGAGTATTGGTGCCAATATGGGCGTTGCCGTGGTTGATATGTGGGCTGCGGTGGCACCTAATTGGGGCGGCTGGAGTGGAGACGGCATCCATCCCAACGATGGCGGCTACAACGTGATGGCCATGGCCTGGGATGGTAGTATTACTTGCTCAGGCGCTGGTGGAGGCTCTTCTGCTGCTGGAGGTGGAGGCGGAGGCGGTGGTTGTTTTATTGCTACTGCGGCTTTTGGTTCAGAGCTTGAGCCCCATGTTTATTTGCTTAAACAATTTCGCGATCAGATTTTATTGCCAAAGCAATGGGGCAAGCAGTTTGTGTCTCTTTATTACAAGTATTCACCTCCAGTTGCAGACATGATTGCCCAGTACGAAATTTTGAAAGGAGTTGTTCGGGGTATGCTCTACCCTCTTCTCTTTTTAAGTTATATGCTTTTAAAGGCAACAATCCTACAGCAGTTGTCCTTTGTGGTTTCTTGTATGGTTGTAGGTGGGGTGGCTATTCTCTTTATCCGCAACCATAAGGTAACATCGGTTAAAATGTGTTAAACTTACAGAGTTTCTAGTCTGAAGATTTCTGTTTGTTGTGCGCTATAAAAGGGGAAAAAGCGTGAGTCGCTTTTTCCCCTGCATTTTTTTCTCTTTCCGGATGAATAGTATATGTATTTTCTAGATGGTCATGTTCACTTGGAACATGAAGACATGTTTCCGGATCTTTTGGAAAGTAGTCTGGTAAACATGCGATTGGCTGCTGGTGGTAAGCAGCAGCCACAATCCTTGCAAGGTCTGTTGCTTCTCGCCGAGCTTCCCGGGCAATCCTGGGGCTCGGTAGTTCAGAACTGGGCAGAATCGGGTAAGCAGTTTACAGGAAAGCACCTCTGGCACCTCAGGTTAGCTGGTGATTCTGATGCAGTGATCTGTGAGAATAAACAGGGCGACCAGCTCTGCTGTATTATTGGGCAGCAGGTGAACACGGTAGAAAATATTGAACTTCTTTTGTTTGGCAGTAAAACACCCTACGAGAAACAACCGTTGATCGAAAGCGTTACCCATGCCCTACAAGAAGATTCCCTGGTTATTGTGCCATGGGGGGTTGGTAAATGGTTGGGCAAGCGAGGGGAACTTGTAATCAATATGTTGGTTGATGCGGAACTAAAAGGTTATTATCTGGGAGATAATGGTAATCGGCCCTGGTTTTGGAAAACAGTGGCCCCGTTTGATGTTGCCAAGGAAAAGCAGATACCACTTATTTGCGGGTCTGATCCTTTGTTTTTACCAGGAGAGGTCAAAAGGGTAGGAAGTTACGGTAATATTGTACCAAAACAATTAAATCTGGAATATCCATTACAGTCACTGATGGATGCATTAGAAGAAAAGACAGTCTCTTTAGTGCCGTATGGGCAACTCCAAAAGATGTACTCTTTTTTTATATCGCAGATAAGGCTCCGCTTTGCAAGGTAACTGAAAAAATGAAACGTGATGTAGCACAATTAGGTGAACAGCAATTTGATCTGGCCGTTATTGGTGGAGGCGTCCATGGCGCCACTATCGCAGCACTTGCTGCGGCTACCGGATTGTCAACTGTACTGTTGGAAAAGGGGGACTTTTGTGGAGGTACCTCTGCAAACAGCCTGAAGATACTTCACGGTGGACTTCGTTACCTGCAGCATATGGATCTTCCCCGTATTCGTGATTCGATCATCAGTCGCCGTTGGATGTTGAAAAACTTTCCGGAACTTGTTGAGCCATTGCAATGTATAATGCCTACTTCCGGCAGAGCCATGAGAAGCAAAGCGGCTATGGCTGCGGGTCTTTTTATAAACGATATCTTCAGTTGCACCAGGAATTTCGGGGTATTGCCTGAAAAACATTTAAAATGTGGAAAGGTTGTTTCCAAATTATCATGCGCCAAAATCATGAAAGGCCTGGATACAGCTAATATCTCAGGTGGTGCCATTTGGTATGATGCCCTGGCATTGAATACTGAACGTATTGTGCTGGAGCTTGTTACCAGATTAACCGAGCTTGGTGGAAAGGCCGCAAACTATATTACTGTTAAACAGATTGCTCGTGAGGGCGGCAGCGGAGTTCTTTGTTGCGCTGATACAGATTCAGGTCAGGAAATCACGGTTCGTGCAGGCACTGTTGTTAACACGTCTGGACCGTGGTGCGGGCAATTTAATGATCTTGAAAAAGGGACAGGGCAGGTTTGTAAAGGATGGAGTCGGGCTGTAAATCTGATTGTTAAGCCTGAATTGTTTTCTGGGTATGCGGTTGGTCTTGAAGGGAAAAGCTCTTTTGTTGACAAGGATGCGGTTATCCAAAAAGGGAAGCGGCTTTTTTTCTTTGTTCCCTGGCGCGGCAAGACCATGATTGGCACTGTCTATACCTCCCATCAAGATCCTCAGATACCACCGATTGTTTCCCGTAGCGAACTCGAAGCAATGCTCAGCGAGATTAATCAGATCTATCCAGCGGGCAATTTGCAATATGAAGATATTGTAAATTATCACATGGGATTGATGCCGTCGGTTCCTAGCGACGATGGCGGTCCGTTTGATGTTCAGTTGGATAAGAAAGAAGTTCTCATCGACCATAGTGTTGAAGATGGACTTGAAAATGTTTTTACTGTTAAAACTGTAAAGTATACCACTGCCTTTTCGGTTGCCTGTCAATTTTTGGAGGCTCTTGTTGGCAAGGGGATCCTTAAAAATGATAAGTGGAAAAAAGTTGTTCAATCGCCTTTTGAAGACTCTGCCCTTGGTCCGGATATTGTTTCGGTGCCCGCAAGGCTCAGGCAGCGATATGGTCGTCAGGCAAAGGGTGTTCTCCCCTATCTAGCCAGGTTGGGTGACGCTAAAAAAAATGTTGGCACCGAGGATGCACTTGATTCGGGTGAAATACGCTATGCTGTGGAACAGGAAATGGCGCTCCATCTCGATGATGTGCTGCTGCGAAGAACTGATATTGCTACGGATGCACTACCAAGCGAACAAGTCTTAGAAGATTCCGCTGATATCATGATGGAAGTGTGCGGCTGGAGCAGAGAGCGGCGATCACTGGAATTAGAGAGAATTAGAAAACATTTTCAACCGTTATCCTGATTTCCCGCAGCGTTTACCTTGGCTTTGCCTTGTTGATACAGCTCATTAGAACTTCCTTTTTCCGTAGATCTGCGGTATATAGTTTTTTTTTGTTAAATTAGATAATTATGTAGCTGTATCGCTGTTGTTTACGGATAGCGGTACATGGTAATATTTACAATATAAGGGAAAAGTATGCAGGGAAATGTCTCTATCATCCGGATGAAGTTTGGGCTTGGTATAACCACGCTTGCCACCATACTCCTTGAACTCTGTATGGTAAGGGTCTTTGATGTTATCTTGAACCCTTCCATGGGGTATATGGTTGTTACCGCGGCCATGTTTGCCCTTGGGTTAGGCGGGATTTATGTTTATTTGTTGAAATCAGCAAAAAAGAACCTCGTCCGCCTGTTGCTGCCACTTTCATGGTGCTATGGGGGGGCTGCTCTGGCACTGTTACCATTGCTCAATATTCTTCCCTTTGATATGAATTTTGCCGGTTCTCTTCTAGGGCAGGTATTCTCATGGATAGGCCTCTATGTTGCGTTGATTACCCCGTTTTTTATTGGTGGTATCATAATTTCTATCGTTTTTTCCGAGTGTTCTGCAGAAAGCCATGGCCTGTATTTTTTTGATCTTGTTGGTGCCGGTATCGGGTGCCTTATCCTTGTACCGCTGATTCCTGTACTTGGGCCTGCAGGGTTACTGTTTGTTATAGCGGCTCTACTCTGTGTAGCTGGCTTACTTTACTCATCTCTGTCCTTGTTAAAAGTTCTGCTTGTTGTCCCTGTAATCGCGTTACTGATAGCAGCTCCTCTGGTTCGTGAAAGTTATTTTGAGTTTAGAGGCCATGGCAATAAACGAGGGATCGATCAGTGGATTGCGGAAGGTAAAAGAGATTATGTTAAGTGGGATGCCGTGTCAAAACTTGATGTTTTCAATGCCCATCCCCATGCCAAGTATTTTGCCCTTGACGGTGGCCAGCAGGCCTCGTGGCTTGCGGCTTTTAATGGTGATCTGTCGCAGTACGCCAAGCAGATGGAAGATGGGCCCGACTCGTATTATTTTGGCCTGAATTCATTGGCACACTACTTTAAACAGGGAACCGAAGCTGATGTGCTTGTACTTGGAGCGGCAGTTGGAGGTGAAACCAAGGCTGCATTGGTATTTGGTGCAAAGCACGTTGATGCTATCGAGCTTGTCGGAGCAATGGTTGCTGCTGCAAAAGGCAGGTACGCTGCCTATAGTGGTAATATCTTTAACCACCCAAAGGTAGATTACCAGGTTGGTGAGGGCAGGACATTTCTTCGTTCGTCAAAGAAAAAATATGACATTATCCAAATGTTCAGTAACCATACCAGCTCGAGTATTGCCCAGGGTAGTGGAGCCTTGGGTGCTGCGTATCTACAAACGGCAGAAGCATATGTGGAATATTTTGAACATTTGAAAGATGATGGTATCCTTTCGATAAACCGGCATATCTATCCTCGTATGCTGACGACCGCTGCTCTTGCCTGGGACAGGATGGGGAAAAAGGATTTTGCGAGCCATGTTTTAGTGCTTGAACGCTATACTCAGGATACTCTGCCAACCATGCTCATTAAAATGAGACCTTGGACTCGCACAGAAGTAGAGGGGATTTACCAGTATGTCAACCGTGAGAAGACCAGGGAAATAGAAAGAAGCGCAGTGGTTCGTCCTTCAGAAAAGATTTTGAGTGGGCAGCCGTTTACGGGGTCTTTTGTTTCCCAGCGTGATCAGATTACCAAAATCCCTTTGCTCATTGGTACGTATAACCAGAGCAGCCTCTCTTACCCTGTCACTCTTAGGTTGCAGCAGGGAAAAACGTGGCCGGCAGCGGAGGTAACCGTCGATGGGGCATTGATAGGTGATAATAAGGAAATTGATTTTGTGCTGCCCTCACCGATACTCAACGCACATGGCCAGAAAATCTTTTTTGAGGTAACTGCTGCTAATTCTGAGCCGGCTAAGGCTATATCCGTCTGGCTGGATGAAAAAGGGGCTCCTTCACTGCCAGCTGAAATTGTCGGTGAAGTTGATAAATATAAGCTGGTCTTCAATCCTTTTCATTTGGATGAAAACATGCTGCCTGTTCGCTTTTTGCAGCAGCCTTTCCCTAAAGAGCTGGCCGCAGAGGCTGATTACCGATTGTCACCCGTTACTGATAACCAGCCCTTCTTCAATATGATTAGGAAGGACTCTGAGCGACTCAGTGTTGCCAATTCAAAATATATCGATGGCGGGACGGTTAACGTCTTGAATTCCCAACTGCTTCCATTCTTATCTCGTGATTTGATAAGTTTTTTCGTGGTTGGGGTCGTTTCCATCTTTTTTGCCTGTGTGTTTGTTTTTGTACCGCTGCTCGGGTCATCGGCAGGCAAGGTGCGTTGGCAAGGGCGTGGGTGGTATCTGCTTTATTTTTCCTGTCTTGGCGCAGGATTTATAATTATTGAGCTGATGCTAATCCAGATATTTACCAAGCTTATTGGTTACCCTACCCATACCTTTGCGACTGTCCTGTTTTCATTGCTCTTTGCAGCGGGAATCGGGTCAGCTGCTTCCAAGAGGTGGGGACTCCATAAACAAAAACGTTGGCCAGTTATTTTTATAGCCATCTTGATCTCCGGCGGTCTCTTCTTGTTGGTGTATCAACCACTGTTTACCAAGCTTCTTGAGTTGTCTCTGCCGCTGCGTATACTTTCCGCTACTGTGATGATGCTGCCGCTGGGATTTTTTCTGGGAATGCCTTTTCCATTGGGAATGTATCGCTTGGGGCAAGTGGAACCGGGTGGTATCCCGTGGGCATGGGGAATGAATGGTTTTTTTACCGTTTTTGGCGGTTTCTTAAGTCTGTTTTGTGCCTTTTTCTTTGGTTTCCAAGTGGCATTGATATTAGCCTTGGTAATTTATCTGGTTGCCTGGATGGCATTCCGGCGTATTGATGCCTATGCATAGTAGCTGGCTCAGAGTGGGGAAAGCATTTGCTGGAATGGGGGTAAGGGCTTGTGCAGCATCGAAGGCATGAATCGATACCCGGTTCTACGGCAGAAAAGATAACTGTTCTTGCTGTTATTGTTGCGTACCATCCAGACACAGAGCAACTCTCCATATTGCGTGAGAGTATACGGGAGCAGGTAGCCCATACTCTGATTGTTGACAATAGTGAAGGTGACAAGGGAGCATTGGACTCTCTACAGTGCCGTCGAGTGACAATCATTTCACTTGGTACAAACACTGGCATAGGGAGTGCTCAGAATAGTGGTATAGAGTGGGCTGATGATCATGGTTTTAGCCATGTTTTGCTCCTCGATCAAGATAGCTTACCCGCTCCTGGGATGGTCCACACGCTTTGCAATGCTGAACAAATACTTCATGGTCAAGGAGTGATTGTAGCCGCTGTTGGTCCTCAGGCATTTCTAAGAACTGATTGCAAAAAACAAGAACCCTTTATTGTTAAAGGTCGGGTTGGGTTTATCAAGAGGGTCTGTGAACCTGCAGGGGATCAGTTGATTGAAGTTGCCTATCTGCATGCCTCAGGTACGTTGATGAAGATCGCGCGCATCAGAGAAATCGGTCCCATCGACAGTGCGCTTTTTATTGATATGCTCGATATGGAATGGTGTTTTCGCGCTACTGCTAAAAAGCATGTCAGTTATGGCGTGTGTGCGGCGCATATTTTCCATCAGGTAGGCGTGAAAGAGCAGATCGGAACGGCTAGCTGCAACAGGGAAATAAGTGTGCATCCCCCTTTGAGAAGCTATTATCAAGCGCGTAACTGGGTGTTACTTATCCGAAAGAAATATGTCCCCCGTACATGGCTTTTTGTGTACGGGATTCGTAACATATGGCTTCGTTTTTGTGTTCTGTTGGTTGTTGCCCCCAATAGAAAGAAACGCTGTAACTACTTTTTCCTCGGTGTCTGGCACGGATTACGTAGAAAAAGCGGACGTCTTGATGAGTAAAAAATGTTTTGTCTTGTATCAGCCAAGGATTCTTTTTGAAGATAAACGTTCAGGTGATGTGACGTGAATTGTGAAATACTGCATACGCTCTATATTAAGAGTAATGGAGAAGTACTCTGCAACGATGATTATGGGGAGCGGGTGACCCTTGCCAATGTTTCCATTGATCTGCAGAATGCAACCATGCAGGATCTGTTCAGTAACCAGGCCTATCAGCATATCAGGGAGTCCCTTTCAGGGGGGCAAATTCCATGGGAGGGTGTTTGTGAACATTGTGCATTTATTCGCCATGACGAACCCTATGCTGATTTGCTGGCTCAGAAGCATATTACTAAATTGCAATTAGAACCTTCTCTTCTTTGTAACCTCAACTGCAGGTGTTGCAGTAATGATCTCCAGATCCAACAGAGAGAAAAACCACACCTGATGGACCCCGAGACCTACGGATCTGTATTGTCTTCTTTAAAAGACGGTGGGTTCAGGTTAGATAGCGTTGAGTATTGCGGACAGGGTGAACCGTTGATGCATCCGCAATTTGCAGAATTTGCTGTTGCCACCAAAAAATATTACCCCCATGCTTGGCAACGTGTGATTACTAACGGTAATTTTACGTATCAGAAAACACTTGGTCAGGCGCCGGTTGACGAAATCATGGTCGCTTGCGACGGTCTGCACCAGGAAAGCTACAGCCAGTACCGGGTCAAAGGCAAGGTAGAGAAAGTGCTCCAGTTTATGAGCGATGCTGTTGCCGCACGGAAAAAGGGCCGTCCACAGGTTATCTGGAAGTATATCCTGTTTGAATTTAATGACAGTGAAAAGGAAATTCTCGCGGCACAAGATAAGGCTCAGGATATAGGGGTTGATACCTTAGTGTTTGTGGTGACCCATTCTGAGTATCATTCACAAAAATACACCATGGAATCTATTGCCAGTCTGCCCATTGTGTCGCCAAAGGTGACGACCAATGCCCATCCCTCTTTTTTTGATGGTGTTCGCTACGGAAGCATTAAGAAAACCTTGGCCCGTTCTGTGCTTGATAAGTTGTCGAAAAAATGTTTGGCAAGAATTGACGAAGTTGTCATCATGCCCGAAGACTTGCTGCAAATAAGAGGCTGGGCAGCCGCAACAGATGAAATCGAGCGGATTGTTGTCTCTATTGGGGATAAAGTATTGGGTGAGACTCTCCCCATGGACCTGCGGCCTGATGTTGAGGCCGTCTTTCCGCAATTTACCAGACAGCCCATGGGGTTTCGTTTTTCAACTAAAATTGAACAAGAAGCATTGAAGAAAAGTGTGCTTAGCATTGAACTCTATAATCAACGTAATAAGCGGATGGGATGCTTTCGTTTTCCCTGTGTCTTCAACTGACACCAGCCACACATAGAGTTTATATAATTATATTATTGAGGTAGCGATTGTGGATTTATCGATAGTCATCCCCATATACAATGAAGAAGAAAATATTCCGCTTTTGTATGGGGAAATTAAGGAAGCCTTATCTCATTTTGACCGGCAGTATGAGATAATATTTGTTGATGACGGTTCCAAAGACAGGAGCGTGGAACTACTTGAGGGGCTCCAGGAGCAGGACGAACAGGTTGTTGTTGTTGCCTTCCGAAAAAATTTCGGTCAAACAGCTGCAATGTCTGCTGGCTTTGATTATGCGCAAGGGGATATCTGTGTAACCATGGATGGCGACCTGCAAAATGATCCTCATGATATCCCCGCGCTTATTCAGAAAATGGAAGAGGGGTATGATGTGGTGACTGGGTGGAGGTTTGATCGTAAAGACCCTTATCTTTCCAGAAAATTACCCTCCCAGATGGCTAACCGGTTGATATCCTGGATTACAGGGGTGAAACTCCATGATTATGGGTGTACGCTGAAGGCATTTCGAAAAGAGGTGGCGAGTAATATCAGACTTTACGGCGAGATGCATCGTTTCATCCCTGCCATTGCCAGCGGTATGGGGATAAGCTTTACCGAAATCAAAGTGAATCATCGTGCTCGACAGTTTGGTACCTCAAAATACGGTATATCACGTACTCTCAGGGTCGTGCTCGATTTGATTACCGTGAAATTTTTATTGAGTTATGCCACAAGACCATTGCATGTGTTCGGCGGGGTAGGCTTTCTCTCCTCTTCTCTTGGGTTTATCATGGCACTTGTCATGACTTTCCAACGGCAATTCTTCGGTATACCGCTTGGTAGTCGTCCTTTGCTGTTGCTCTCCATTTTGCTTATTTTTATCGGTATCCAGTTTATTACTATCGGTTTGGTTGCAGAGTTGGTGGTACGTACTTACCATGAGTCCCAGAATAAGCCCATTTATCATGTGCGGAAAGTTCTTGGCCGCGATGAGGGGACGGCAACAACGGGGTAGTTTTTGTTATCCCCTAATGTTGACAGATTATAAGTAAAGGGGAAAGCTGAACAATTGATTGTTAGGTTTGCATGGCATCTGTAGCAGTAGTCATTGTCACTCATAATTCTGAGCAGGTCATTGAAAAATGTATCAATGCTCTGAAACAGCAACCGACTGACGATATTGAAATAACTCTTGTTGATTCAGGCTCTCACGATTCTGCCTATCTTAATACGTTCGAGCAGCTACCTTACGTCAAAGTAATAAGGAAAGGGAATGTCGGATTTTCTCAGGCCAATAATTTTGGGTATAACTCCTGTTCTGTCAAAGCGCAGTATATACTTTTTTTGAACCCTGATGCCTTTGTTAACAACCTGACCCTCTCCCTGGCAAAGCAGCTGATGGAAGAACATTCTGATGTCGGTTGCTTTGGGGGAAGGCTTTTGGGCTATGACATTGAAACGGAAATGCCCACTGGAAGGCTTGATTCAACCGGTGTTTTTAGAAAATGGTACGGTCGTTGGTTTGACAGAGGGCAGGGCGAGGTAGATATCGGCCAGTTCGCGCAGATTGAGGAAACGTCTGCTGCCTGTGGGGCATTTATGTTTTGTCGTCGGCAAGCCTTGCAAGAGATTCTCCTGCCGGGTGGGGCTGTTTTTGATCCTGATTTTTTTTTATATAAAGAGGATATCGAGCTCAGCCTGCGGCTACGAGAGAAAGGGTGGAAAATATTTTATTCTCCCGAGTTAACAACATACCACTGCCGGGGCTGGCAAAAGCAACGATCGCAGATGGACATTTCCCTCCGTCAAAATGCAGCCAGAAATGAAGTGCTGCTCTATCGCAAACATCCTTCAATTTATTTTCTGTGGGCACTGCTGAAATATCTATGTGTGAAAGGGTTCCGAGTTTGAGTACAGAGAGTTCTCGGCATAAGGCCGCTGAAATACAAACACGTCATACCATTTCGGTCATTATCCCCACTTACCAGGGGGAACAGTGGTTGCAGGCTCTGTTGCAGATGTTGGCACAACAGACGATTGTGCCTGACGAATTACTTATTATTGATTCCAATTCAAGTGATAAAACAAGAGCGATAGCAAAAGAATATCAGGCCACTGTTGTAAAAATCCCGACAAGTAGTTTTGATCATGGCGGCACCAGAACCATGGCTGCCCGTATGGCCAACGGAGACCTCCTTGTCTATATGACCCAGGATGCCATACCCGAAGATATACATGCCCTGGAAAGACTGGTTACCCCACTGCTTGAGAAGAGTTCTCTTGCCGCGACCTTTGGACGGCAATTGCCCAATAAGGATGCCTCTCCGCTAAGTGAACACCTCCGGCTTTTTAATTATCCAGCCAAAGGGCATGTGCGTTGTTGGCAGGATCGACAAAAATACGGGTTTAAAACCATCTTTATCTCTAATTCTTTTGCCGCCTATCGGAAATCATGTTTGGTAGAGGTTAATTATTTTCCAGAAAATATAATTTTTGGGGAAGATACCTGTACTCTGGCAAAACTCCTGCAATGTGGGTATGGTGTAGAGTATGTAAGCGATTCCAGAGTATACCACTCCCATAATTACACGTTTGTTCAGGATGGAAAACGCTATTTTGATATTGGCGTACTTCATACCTTGGAGCAAGCGTTGTTTGCCCAGTGCGGTACTCCAACTGGTGCTGGTAAACGTTTTGTTCTCTCTGAGATTTCCTTTCTTTTCAAGCGAAAAAAATATATACTCATTTTCCAAAGTCTACTGCGTAACATCTTGAAATATATCGCTTATGGGCTTGGACGAAGATATTCAGTTTTACCGCGATCCTTGGCGCGTACCTTAAGTATGCACCATCGCTGGTGGAAATAACCCTCTGCTGCTTATACATGTCACCTATTCTTTCCTGGAACCTGCGGGAACGCACTTCTGTTATTTATCGATTCCTGCACATCTTTGATTGTGTTCTGGTTTGTTTTTTTCTCTGGTTTTATGTGTGGCTGTACAATGTGCCTTGGTCACCATATTATACCCGCCTGGAGATACTGCTTTTTTTTAGTTCATTTTTCAGCTTTTATTATTTTCAACTCTATCGTTCATGGCGAGGATGGAAATATTACCGCGAATTTCTCGTGATTTTACAAGCATGGGGCGCGGTTATTGGTTTTCTCCTGTTTTATTTTTTCATGTTTAAAATCTCGATTGCTTACTCGAGAACCGTCTTTATCCTGCTGAGCCTCACCACCCCGATCCTGATTTTCCTGAGCCATTTTTTGGTCAGAAAGCTGCTTCGCTTTTACCGGACACAAGGAAAGAATATTCGACATGCCGTGATCGTCGGGGCCGGGGATTTGGGGATACGGATGGCAGAAGATCTGGAAAATATTCCCTGGGCAGGAATTGAAATTATGGGCTTTTTTGATGATAAATTGGATAAGCAGGAAGTCCTTGCTCCTCTGAGAAAGCCGCTTTTAGGCAGGATCAGTGATGTCCAGACCTTTTTGGTCGAACATGATGTGGATTATGTCTATATAGCTCTACCCATGAGAGCGGAAAAAAAGATATTTGATATTTTACAAAATTGTCGTGACCTGGGGGCTCAGATTCTGCTGGTTCCGGACCTCTATATCTTTGGCCTCCATCATGCTGAGATACAATCTTTGGGTGAGATGATTGTCCTTAATTTTAACCCTGAAAGGCAGTGGAAGAGAACGTTTGATGTTATTTTCTCATTCCTTGCTTTGGTTATTGGCAGTCCGTTGTTTTTTTTATTGGCTATTGCGATCAAATTGGACAGTCAGGGGCCTGTTTTTTATCGACACAGAAGGATAATGGCTACTGGGCGCAATTTTGCCTGTTTAAAGTTCAGAACCATGGCGTCCGATGCAGAACAACAGTTGGAACGTCTTTTAGCCGAAGATAGCGATTTGCAAACCGAATGGGAACAGCATTACAAGCTGAGGTATGATCCTCGAATCACCCGAATCGGAAGGTTCTTACGGCGTACAAGTCTGGATGAATTACCCCAGTTTTTTAACGTGTTGAAAGGGGAAATGAGTGTGGTCGGCGCACGTCCGATAGTCGGCAAAGAACTGCAGGCGTATTATAAGGGTAATGGTGAACAGAGTGCTGGCAGGTACTGTTCCATGAAACCTGGCATTACCGGCCCTTGGCAGGTTATGAAGCGTAGTGATATGGAGAATTACCAGGAACGGGTGGAACTCGATGATTGGTATGTGTTGAACTATTCGCTGCGAACTGATTTGGTTATTATTGCCAAAACGATCCAATGCATGTTCAGCGGCAAGGGCGCGTATTGATATACTGCTGGTAAGACAAGGAGGTAACTGCTCACAGGGCACCAGGTCTTTCCGCGACCAGCCTGGTTTACGTATGACCAATACGCTGCACCAGTCTGCTTGCGAAAATCCCCGGCACCCTGCAAGCAGTTACACAAGGAGTACTTATAAATCCTATCCCTGTAAAGAACGGGTAATATTGTCTTCCATCATAAAATGGTTACTCTAAGAAATGAATATTAGGTATAATCATCCTTTTGGATGACAAAGGTTGACGTTGAAAACTAAATAAACTGTGTACATCGAGTAGCAAAGGAGTCGGAATACATGCAAACACAAGCGACAAATACAATGACCCTGGCCAAGGCCAGGCATGAAGCCTCAACAATTTTTCTTGCCAAGGTATTTAACTGGATGGCGATAGGTCTGGCTGTAACTGGGGTTCTGGCCTACTTTACCGCACAGACAGGTCTTGCTTTGACCATTGCCAGTAGCCCGCTTTTTATTGTGCTTATCCTGGCAGAACTGGGAATGGTTTTTTACCTCTCAGCCAGAATTGAAAAGATTCAATCCGGAATAGCTACAGCACTTTTTATCGGTTATTCAGCGCTAAACGGGCTGACCCTTTCAACGATTTTTCTGGCCTATACCCGGACTTCCATTGGCAGTACTTTCCTTATTACTGCTGGTATGTTTGGTGCCATGGCTGTTTATGGCATGGTTACCAAGCGGGACCTTTCCGGTATGGGTTCTTTTATGTTTATGGGGTTGATTGGTATTATATTGGCTTCAGTCGTCAATATGTTCTTACAGAGTTCCAGCCTTTACTGGGCTATTTCCGTAATCGGTGTGCTTGTGTTTGTCGGACTGACTGCCTATGATGTGCAGAAGATTAAGACTATGGGCGAGCAGGGGATTATGGAACAAGGGGAATCTGCTATACAAAAAGGTGCCATTATCGGCGCCCTTGCTCTCTATCTTGATTTTATTAACTTGTTCCTTATGCTGCTTCGTTTTTTTGGAGGGAGCCGCGATTAATTTTATAAACATGCTCAAATGAAAAAGGCAGGTCTGGTAATACAGGCCTGCCTTTTTTATTGGTAAGATTCCAACAGTTGGTACAGTCGATCCAGATAAAGTTCCTTATATATGAGTTGGTTGGATGTTTCTATTTCGTTGATCAGCAGAGGGAGGGCTTCAGGAATACTTATGCCATGGCGGTTGATTCCAGCAGTATTAGCCATATCAACAATAAGAACGGCATAGTAGTTGACGAGAAGCCTTGATCTTGAATCGCGCCGGAAAAGATAGGAGCGCCCTCCCATGGTATTGAGGAAAAAACCTGCATACTCATACGACTTGTCAAGAGGAGCCTTCAGGGAAAATAGATCACTGCTGCAATCAGCTGAAGTTATCCAGGTATATAAAGCAAGACCGATATCTTCGATAACGTCTCTTTCCCTATCCAGAATACTTTTAATAAGCAGGATATTATCTTTACCTATGATACGAAAAAAGTGAGCCATGTTGGTCAAAAGGGTATACAAGTCATCTGTTTCTCTGGATACTGTGGGAGGATTATCGAGAAGTGAATCGATAAGTTTAATAAAATGGGTTTGTAGTGAGGTCTGCAGACCAAACGACTCAATGTATGGTTTGTTATCTAATGTGGAGAAAAATTGGTGCAGCTCAGCTGAAAGATCCTCGCATTGGCGAGTTTTTGTTGATTGTTGACCTACAGGTAAGGCAACACTTGTTGCTGCTTGGGATGGGAGCGATCCCGCAACGGCTGGGGCAGACTGTTGC
>JAUVLX010000105.1 GCA_030600525.1 Desulfobulbus sp.
GACGAGGCGCAATGGCTTGCGGGTAGTATCATCACAGGGCAGCAAATGAGCAAAGCCTGCTATAACTTTGCCGTTGACGAACAGGGTACGATCAGGGTGCACCCCCTGGATGAAATAATCGGGACAAAGTATCAAGAGCAAAAGACTCTTCAGCACAAAGGGTTTCCCAGGCAGGGTTTTTACACTTTCAACAGACAGGATGAAGCAAATAGATCAGCCGATATCCCCATGCTGGGTTACGTTACCACCTTTAAGCCCTGGGGCTGGCATATAGTTACCAGTATTGCTGTTGAGGAAGCTGCAACCCTTATAAATTTTGAGGACATTCAATCAGCAATTGCCCAGGCACCCTCTTTTTCCGGGTACAGGATTGTTCTTTTCTCTAAAGATGGCCAGATGTGGTACTCAAAATCAGCTGCCAAGAGTACTTCTCTGGAAATATCCGAGGAATTATCAACACTTGCTAAAAAAGTGTGGAATGATAAAGTTGGTTATCACAGCTATAGCTGGATTCCGGAGAGGAGTAACACCCCAGTTATAAAAAATATAGCATTCAGGGAAATCCCTGAACTTAATATTATTGTAGGGATTTCAGCCTCACCTACCGGGGCGGACATCGTCCGTTCCTTCTCCCAGCAAAAACTGCTGATGGTGCTAACGGCAGCAATTCTGGCCGCCCTGCTTCTTGCATTTCTTACCAGCAGAATGCTTTGTCGACCGCTCACCCGATTTGTTCGGGACACAATGGAAGCTGTTCGTACCCATGAACCACTTCAGCTGGGTCAATCGAAATACATAGAACTGGCTCAAGTCGGTAACAACTTCAACACCCTGATCGAACAACTGCATCAAACCCAAGAGCAACTCACCACTGAACAACAATCCAGCGAAACGGTTCACAAACAACTTAGTCATGAAATTATAACCCGTGAACAAACTCACGAAAAACTGCTTTCCGAAATAGCAACCAGAAAAAGTGCGGAAAATTACCTCCAGCTTTTTAAAAACCTTTTTGACCATGCTATTGAAGGTATTATTGTCACCGATAAAGATGCCCGAATCCTCACTGTCAACAAGTCTTTCACTGATATAACCGGCTATCAACCCCAAGAAGCCATCGGCCAGAACCCCAACATGCTCAGTTCTGGAAAACAGTCGGCTAACTTTTACAGGAAACTGTGGCACTCTTTACAAAAAAATGGTTCCTGGTTTGGTGAAATTTCCAATCGCAAAAAAGATGGCACGATCTGCCCCGAGTGGCTGTCAATCAGTCAACTCAAAGATATAAATAACAACACAACTCACTATTTTGCCTTTTTCCACGATATCTCCGAATTAAAGGAGAAGGAAAAGCAAATATCAATTATGGCCTACCGCGACGCGCTTACCAAACTTCCTAATCGAGCAGCGCTTGAGGCACGTTTGACCAAAGCCATCTCCAAGGCAAAGAGAGAAGCGGGGACACTAGCGGTACTCTTTATCGATCTTGATAATTTTAAAAACATTAATGACACTCTCGGCCACGACAAGGGTGACCAGGTTCTGATTCAGGTCTCAAAACGGATCAACCAGGCAATACGCGAGGAGGATACCCTTTCCCGTCTGGGTGGTGACGAGTTTATCCTCCTCAGCGAATCCATTGAAAATGAAAGCGGTATATTTCACCTGGCAGGACGAATTCTCGCCTGCCTGCAAGAGCCCTTTATTATCGGTTTCAGTGAACTTTTTATTAATGCCAGTATCGGCATAGCCACCTATCCCAATGACGGCAGGAATACTAATGAACTCATCAAAAATGCAGACATGGCCATGTACCGCGCCAAGAATGAGGGGAAAAACAAATTTGTCCTTTTTACCCAAGAAATGCATGAGAATTTTCTGACCCATGTCCGCATTGAGAACTCCATTCGCACCGGCTTACAGAAAAAAGAATTTATTATTTACTACCAGCCCAAGATAGACATTCCTTCGGAACGACTTACCTCTTTTGAAGCGCTTATTCGCTGGAACAAAAACGGCCTCATTATCGGCCCGGATAAATTTATCCCCATTGCTGAGGAATCTGGGCTGATTGACAAGATGAGCCTTTATGTGCTGGAAGAGGTCTGTGCTTTCCTCAATAAGTTGCATACACAGGGCACATCGCTCCTCCCCGTGAGCGTCAATATGGCACCTCGGACTTTTAACAACCTGGAAATAGTTGAAGTTATTGATCAGATTCTTCACAAATATCGAATTGACCATAAATACATAGAGTTTGAAATCACCGAAACAACTGCCATGCAGGATATTGACCATACCCTGAAAACCATGAACCGATTCCGCCAGCGAGGGATAAGTTTTTCTATTGATGATTTTGGAACCGGTTATTCCTCCCTCAGCTATCTTAACGAAATGCCGGTCTCCACCCTCAAGATAGACAAACGCTTTATCAGTGCCGATGACAACCACAGCAGAAGTATAGTCTCCACCATTATAGCGATGTCCAAACAAATGCAGTTAAAAGTTATTGCTGAAGGCGTAGAAACAGTAGAGCAGCTCGACTGGTTGCGTACGTTGAACTGCAACGAAGCCCAGGGATATTATTTTGCCAAACCTATGCCGGAGAGTGACGCCGTCCAATTTATAGAGGACGACCGACACCCCTGACCTCCTCTTCCGTACTCACAAGACGTAAAAAAAACTCACTGCAGATTGCGTCATTGGACGTTGTCCGGTATTCTCAAACTTTTTTTCAATGGCGCCTCTTGCATCCTACGTGAAAAATACTGCACCATCCCTTAATAGAGCCTTAACGGCATGTCCCAGCTGCGACCTGCTGCTCACAGGCACGACTGCGTTGGAGAACCATGCCGCCCTGTGCCCCAGATGCAATGAGCTCCTCCACAGGGATAAGCACAACTCCATTGTTAAAACTTTTTCCCTTAGCCTGACGGCGATCCTCCTCTACATTCCTGCACTCTTTCTCCCTTTGCTGACCATGGGCATCCTCGGTACCGAGTCCACCGCATCCATCATCAATGCGATCTACAATCTTTTTGTCCAGCAGCAGTTCTTTGTAGGCTTCATCGTTCTCTTAACCGCTGTTATTTTTCCTTTTTTTACCCTTTTCAGTCTCTGTACAGTCTCTTTTGGCCTGCTCACCGATCACAAAAAAAGCTGGATGCCATGGATGTTTCGGCACTACAATCATTTACGTGGATGGGCCATGACCGATGTTTTTTTGGTCGGCATCTTGATCACAATCATTAAAATGGCCCACTCTGCTGAAATAGAACTCAATCTAGGTTTTTTCTGTTTTGTCTCCCTTGTTGTTGTTACCATTGCCTCCCAGACAGCAAGCGACCGAAGACTCTTCTGGTCATTGCTGGAGCCGACCTGCACCAAAACGACATCATCCCCATCGAAACCTAGAGCACCAAGCAAAGATAACACCCATGTAACAAAACATGTGGTCTGCCATACCTGTCATAAGATGGTGTGGCCAAGCAAAAAGGAGGCACAGTCTTACTCCAAGTGCCCCCGATGCGGGGAGAAGCTGCATCATCGGAAAAAAAACAGCATTATGCGCACCTGGGCTCTCCTCTGCTCTGCTATTCTTTTTACTTTCCCGGCCAACATACTGCCTATCATGGAGGTTGAATACTTCGGTGTCCCCGAGCGATCAACCATTTTGGATGGTATCGTCTATTTCTTTCAAGACGGCTCCTATGGCATAGGGATTGTCATTTTGACGGCCTCAATCCTAGTGCCCCTTTTTAAAATAATCGGCCTGACCATAATTCTCACCTCCATCCATTTTCAATGGCACACCGGACGTCGCCATAAAGCTGCCATGTTTCGTCTAATTGAATTCATCGGTCGTTGGTCCATGCTTGATATTTTTGTCATCGCTCTGCTCTGCACCCTGGTACAATTCGGTTTTCTTTCAACCATTACCACTGCTCCAGCCGCCTTCTATTTCACATGTGTTGTCATTTCCACCATGCTTGCTGCCGTCACCTTTGACACACGCCTGCTCTGGGATAATGACGAGTCCACTTCCTAAGGTAATCAATGATACAGGAACCAATACAACGTCATAAACGCATCCTTTCCCCCATATGGATTCTTCCTTTTGTTGCACTCTGTATCGGCAGCTGGCTTCTGTATACCAGTTTCCGTGACGCGGGAATTGATATACATGTTCATTTTGATAATGCAGAAGGCATCACTCCTGGAAAAACAAAAGTCATCTTCAAAGGTATTCCCCTCGGAACAGTAAAAAGCATAGAAATTGACGACAATATGCAGGGCGTCAACCTGATCATTGAGATGGAAAGCCGCTCCAGCACCCTTCTCGTTAAGGATACGGCCTTCTGGATTGTAAAAGCCGAAATTTCCGCCGGTCGTATCAGTGGCATTGAAACCCTACTCAGCGGTTCCTATATTGGTACCCAAAAAGGAAAATCAACTGAAGCAACAACACGGTTCCAGGGCCTCAGCGTTCCTCCCCCACTTGACCAAGCCACTCCAGGACTCCGCTTTACCCTGGAGTCCGACACTCTGCACTCGCTTCAGCGGGGTTCCCATATTTACACTAAAAACCTGCAAATCGGACACATAGAAGACTATGCACTACAAGATAACGGCAAAATCCTGTTCAATGCCTATGTCCAGCCCCAATTTGCTCATCTTATAAAAACCGGCACCCGCTTCTGGAATGCATCTGGCCTCTCTTTAACCGGTAATCTGCGTCAGGGGATGACTGTCAACATAGAATCAATGGCATCGCTTCTCTACGGCGGCATAACCTGCGCCACCCATGATTCTCTGCAAACAACTGACCCTGCTGCATCAAACAACCATTTCACCCTTTACAAGGATTTTGAATCTGCGGAGTACGGTATATCCATGACCCTGCAGCTCAACTCAGGCGATGGCATCGCTCCTGGGAAAACAGAGGTCCGATACCGGGGGTTAAAAGTTGGGGTGGTAAAAAACCTCACCTTCAATCAGGACTCTTTTCACACAGTCACCGCCCACGTCCTCCTCGACCCCAGGGCTGAACCAATTCTACGAGAGACCACCAAATTCTGGGTTATAAAACCTGAGGTAGGCATTACAGGGATACGCAACATAGAGACCGTACTTGGGGGAAACTTCATAACCTTCAAAGTTGGTAAGGGGGACAACCGGAATCACTTTATAGAAGAGCCGGATCCCATGCCCAATCAGGTTATCCGCGAGGGAACTACATTTTACCTGGAAGCGGCTGACAGCGGCTCACTTGAAACCGGAGCGCCGGTTCTCTTCAAGCAGTTGCAAGTCGGAGAGATTTTAGACATTGGCCTCTCACCGGAAAATAAGAAGGTTCAGGTCAGTCTCCGTCTTTATCAACCCTATGACAAGCTCATCCATGCCAAGACCATTTTCTGGAATGTATCTGGAGTACAGATCGGAGGTAGCCTTTCCAACTTTAAGGTCAATCTTGCCTCATTACAGACCATGCTTGCCGGCGGAATCGCATTTATCTCGCCACCCATGCCCCAGGGGGGGCAAACAATTATTCCAGAGCCAAACCATACCTTTTTTCTTTATGATGATTTTAACGAGGCCGTCCAAGCCAATTCTTTTTTACAACCTCCTGGGCTGCACCTCAAAGTCTCCACAGAAACAATGCCACCGCTCTCTATTGGCTCACCCGTTCTCTATAACAATATAAAAGTTGGCAAAATACTCGATTTCACCCCGGAGACAGATGGCGACAAGGTCGTGATAGATGTACTTGTTGAAAAAAAATATGCCCATCTGGTCACTTCTACCTCCCGATTTTATAATCTTTCAGGAATCCAGATCAAGGCATCCCTGCAAGGGATTGACATGCAGGCAGGTCCCATCGATTCCATTATATCGGGTGGCATAGCTTTTTCCTCGTCAGGAAAGGGGACAGCGATAACAGACTCTCACGAATTTCAGCTTTATAAAAATTACCAGGCTACGTTCCATGCAGACGATATCCGACTTACGCTCTCCTTTAAAAGCGGCACCGGAATTACTCCACAAACCAGGATAAACTACCAGGGATTTGCAATCGGCAGCATCACTTCCGTTGACATTGCACCTAATGGAAAAGGGATCCTTGCAATGGCACATATTCAACCTGACGCTGCCAAGTTTTTTCGAGCCACCTCCTCTCTATGGCTCGTGCAACCTGAAATCAGCTTTCAAGGTGTTAAACATCTTAGCACTCTGCTCTCAGGCCCTTATATAGCAGTCCACGCTGGTGAAGGCCCATTACAAACCACCTTCCGTGTCCAAAACGCCCCACCTGAGAAGAACGAAACTCTGCCGGGCCTGAACATTTTTCTGGAAACGCCGCGCCTAGGCTCTCTCGCCAAAGGCAGCCCTGTTTACTACAGACAGATACAGGTCGGCCAGATCACCGGTTTTTCGCTTTCACCAACCCATCAGTCCGTCTGGGTACAGGTAAATATTACCCCGCAACATAAAAAGCTTATTTACAAGGTCACAAAATTCTGGAACTCCAGTGGAGTGCAGATAGCTGGTGGGGTATTCACCGGCTTGCAGATAACCACAGAGTCTGTTGAAGCCTTGCTCAGAGGCGGGATTTCCCTTGCCACCCCTGATGACGCATCCATAGGCGACTTTGCCCAAGATGGTGACCATTTTAGCCTGGAAGCATCTGTCAATAAAGAATGGCTCAAATGGGAGCCGATATTACCAGCACAGGTGAAGAGACAAACGACCTCCCCAAAAACTCCGAAACAACACGTCAAGGGTGAAGAAGACGATGCGGACAGGTACCTCTAGCCCTGATGAGAAATCCGGGCTAACCCTCAACCCTACCGCCTCAAATTAGCCTCAAGCTATCCCCTGTGTATTGTTTCAGGAAAGAGGTGATTGCTTATCAAAGAAAGAAGAATGGCGAAACCGATGGCAGCTCCGCCCAGTAACACATTAAAATATACCGGTGCTACCAGGGCTATGCGAATCATCAGGGTTGACAGCGCATAGCCAGAGTTACGAAATACGAACTTGGCAGACGGATGAAAACACTGGGAAATAAGAACGATAAGAATATCGGTAAGGATGAGCAGGGTGTAAAAGTCATGGAAAAAATTTGCATGCCCACGTCCTGTACTGCTCTGCACAACTGAGTAACCGCCCATAATGACAAAAGCAGCCAACAGCAACAGGGAAATTCCTTTTTTCGCTGCCACAAAACCTAAAATATCCATAGGCCGACTCTGTTCCTCTGCCCGTCTCTGGATCTTGTAATACACCCCCAGCAATGCGAAAATCAACAAGGCACCAAACCCATTGGAGAGAATATGGAGAATTTTTTCCTCATTCCCCAGATAGGTGATTGGTTCGGGAAAGTAGGAAAGCTCTTTAAAGGCATTACGGATCAAGATGAGAGAGAGTATCTCAAACTGTTTACCAAGGGATCTGGAAAAGGAACAGGGCAGAACAAAAATCAGGCTGATCACCTCCAGCACGAGGATAATGGAAAATGCCATCTGTACGGCATAAAAATGGTTAGCCGGGAGCATGTCAGCCAGCGGTACCGGTAGAAAATGATTCCGGTTCAGTTCAATAACCAGCAGACTAATCAAAAAGAGAAACACGAGCACTGCCGAGAGTTTACGGTGAAGGTTCTCGTGTTCATAAAAGGCATGCAGCGGATCAAAGAGATAGGTGATCCGTTCGTAAAGCGTATGCATATTGACAGGTTGTTATGGTTTAATGGACTCATTAAGAGTTCATCATTTTCTAAAATGATGGCTAAGTTAAAACACAGGTATACAGGTAGCGCAGACTCCGGGTAGCGTAGACTCCGAGAAGAGGTATTTTTTATGGTGCGAAGGCCGCGTATGCCCAGTGCCATAAAAAATGCCACGACGCCGTAGACCGAAGTTTTTACGACGCCATTATGGTTTAAAAAATCGAAGACGGTTAGCGTTAGTAACAACAGTGACCGAGGACAAAGCCATGGCAGCACTGGCAAACATGGGTTGCAGCAGCCAGCCAGTGAAAGGGAAAAAAAGACCGGCAGCCAGCGGAATACCTAGCGCATTATAGATAAAAGCTCCAAAAAGATTTTGCTTTATGTTTCGCAAAGTGGCACGTGAAATGGCAACTGCGGCGGCGACATGCAGCAGGGAATCACCGGTAAGGGTGATATCAGCATTTTCAATGGCCACATCTGTTCCGCTACCTATGGCAAACCCTGTATCGGCTTGGGCAAGTGCCGGAGCATCGTTGACTCCGTCACCGACCATACCTACCCGTGCCCCAAGATTCTGCAATTCTTTGACGACATCTTGCTTTTCCTGGGGTAACACTTCACTGTGCACAATGGAAATGCCAAGCTGGTCAGCCACTGCACTTGCTGTTTTTCGGTTGTCACCAGTGCACATAACCACGTGGATGCCACTATCCTGCAACTGTCTGACCGCCTTCACCGAGTCTTTTCGTAGTGGATCTTTTAAAATAAGCAACCCCAATACCGCCTGTCCCCGTCCGAGCCAGATCGGCGTGCCGCCAAGAGCAGCTTCCCCATCGGCAATCGTTTGTAATTGCGGACCAATAGCTGCACCTTGTTCAACCATGAAATGATGGTTCCCCAAGTACACCCATCCTTCCTTATTGCGCGCCTTTACCCCGCGACCGGCCACAGCTGTAAAATCAATCAACGAATCAAGAGTTGCTGACTCTCTGGCGGATGCGCCCAGTACTGCCTCGGCCAGAGGATGTTCGGAATGCACTTCAAGGCTTGCCGCCAACTGTAGAATTTCCTCTTCTGTCGCCTCTCCCGCTGGGACTACCCGAGTCACTGTCGGTTTTCCCTCAGTGAGCGTGCCGGTCTTGTCGACAACGATATGGGTTAGTGAGGAAGCGGTCTGCAACGCTTCAGAATTCCTGATCAACACATTACATTCGGCTGCCCTGCTCATCCCCACCATGATCGCAATAGGCGTTGCCAGACCTAGTGAACAGGGACAGGCAATAACCAGTACAGCTATACCGGCTGTCAAGGCAAAGGCCAGGCTCGGTGCAGGAGCCATTAGGTACCAGGTGCCAAAAGTAACAATAGCAATACCAATTACAAAAGGTACAAAAACGGCAGCAACCTTATCGACCAATCTCCCGATGGGCGGTTTGGAAAGCTGCGCCGTTTTTACCATGCTGATAATCTGTGATAGTGCGGTCTCGTCACTGTCTTTTGTTACCTTAAATAAAAAGGTCCCTGCCCTGTTCATGGTCCCGCCGGTCACACTATCCCCAACACTTTTTTTCACTGCCAGTGGCTCTCCGGTGAGCATAGACTCATCAACCGTTGACCGTCCTTCCTCAATCATACCGTCGGTTGGTATCTTTTCACCGGGCCGTACCCGAAGACAATCACCCGGTCGGATGAGGGAAACCGGCACCTCAACCAACCTTTCCAACCACTGAAGGTGACCTGTTTTAGCCTGCATACCCACCAGAGAACCAATGGCTTCGCTGGTTTTTCTTTTTGCCCTTACCTCCAGCCCATGCCCCAGTTGCAAAAAGGCCAGGATCATCACCGAAGCATCCAGATAGAGATGGGTGGCCTGTCCTGGCAAGAAATCGGGGTGAATGATGACCAGCACCGAGGCTGTCCATGCAGCCGCTGTTCCCAGGGCAACCAGGGTATCCATATTGGCGGAAAAATGGCGGGCCTTTTTCCAGGCTGCCACATAATAATGACGACCACTGAACCACATGGTGAGCAGACAAAGCAGGGCCGCCCCGCCCCAGAACCATTGATTGTCCTGCACAGTCGGAAAAAAGCCGCCCATGTTCCCTGCCATAATGGCGGAGCCCACTCCTGCAGCGGCAACAGCCCGTTGCCACGAACGAACAATCTCTTTTCGACCTTCCTCAGCCTGTTGCAGGTGTGGATCGACAAAGGTCTCTTCTATGGCACCGACAAGTCCTCTATCGTTAAGTCCCAACAGAACATCTGCCGGATGAGCAGTTGTAGTAACCAAAATATGGTCAACAAAAACCTGCAGGTCAGCCTCCGTATCTCCTGCTTGAACGATTGCCCGAACCCTGCTCTTTTCCTGTTCATCGAGCCTGCTATCAAAACGAATAATAAAACTCCCGACAGCTCCTTCTGCTTCGGCCAAGGCTGCATCATATCCATGCTGTGTAATTGCTTCAACCACCGCTGCTGGATCGCCGCCAACAACCCTGACCTTCTTTTCCAGCAGGCTGACCTCAGCACTTTTCACC
>JAUVLX010000293.1 GCA_030600525.1 Desulfobulbus sp.
CAAACAAATCAGGGCTTTGAGTGTGTTATGGTCAGTACTATTTATGGGATCCATGCTGATTGGTGTCAATGGGGCTATGGCTGCTGATGTCAAAATCGGTGTTATCAATATGCAGAAGGTGCTTGCCGGTTCTGATGCTGGCAAAAGCGCACAGTCAGTGGTTGCTAAAAAGATGGAGGCCTTACAGGCTGATTTCCAGAAAGACGAACAGGTACTCATTGCCTTGCAACAGGAGATAGAGAAGAAAAGCTCTGCCTGGAGCGACGAAATGAAGCAGGAAAAAGGTATTAAGTTTCAGAAGTTGCGTCGTAACTTAGCTGTAAAGCAAGAAGAAGCCAACCTGGAATTGAAAAAATTGCGCGAAGATAATGTTGGCCCCATCTTAAAGAAACTTCAGGGCGTCGTCAAAGAGGTTGCAAAAGACAAAGGTTTTACCCTGGTTCTGCCGCATAATGTTATCTTGTATGCCAGTGATAATGCTGACCTTACCGAAAGCGTCACCAAGGCCTTGAATAAGGCCATGAAGTAATCAGTGGATACTGTTTAAACCTATATTATCATGTCAGTACATTCTTTACGTAACCTGGTAAGCAGGTTCTCCTCCGCACGAGTGTTGGTCATCGGCGATATTATTGTTGATCATTTTGTGTGGGGATCAGTGACCAGGATATCGCCGGAAGCTCCGGTGCCGGTCGTCAATGTCCGGCGCGAGGAGCTTCTGCTCGGCGGTAGTTCAAACGTTCTCAGAAATATAATTTCACTTGGCGGCCGGGGGGCCATCTGTGGACTGATCGGAGCTGATGCTATGGGCCAACAGATCAAGGACTTGGTGCATGATCTTGGCGCTGGCACAGATGGGATTGTCTGTGGGAAAAGACCAACAACTGTAAAAACCAGGGTCGTTGCCCAGGGACAACAGGTTGTTCGTTTCGACAGGGAACAGACCGGAGACCCTTCTAAACCAACCTATGCTCAACTTGTTGGGTATCTTGAGCAAAATGTGGACACCTTTGATGCAATCATGGTCTCTGATTATGCAAAAGGGGTCGTGAACGAACAGATGATGATCAGGCTTCGTCAGATACTTGACGATGTGTACCGTAAATCAGGGAGGAAACTCCCGTTGATTGTCGATCCCAAGCCGTCCAACATGCATTGTTTTGTTGGAGCAACAGTCATTACCCCTAATCATCATGAGGCGGGGTTGATGAGTGGTATTCCCATTCATGATGAGCATACACTCCTTGCTGCGGCTCATCATATTATTGAAGATATAGGTTGTGAAGCTGTACTCATAACCCGCGGAGAAGCTGGTATGGCACTGTTTCAGCAGGGACAGCCAATGGTTACCATCCCTACCATGGCAAAAGAGGTCTATGACGTTACTGGGGCAGGGGATACCGTTGCTGCAACACTTGCTCTGGGGCTGGCCTCTGGTTGTAGTATGGCAGATGCGGCAGCGCTTGCAAATTATGCGGCAGGTATAGTAGTGGGTAAGGTTGGTACTGCTTGTGTAAATAATACCGAACTTGAAAATGCGTTGCCTGTTTCCACTTGATAGTATTTGAAAACTTTTAATATGAGAGATGTGAAATCTCACTGACGTCGGAGGCGATTGTGTAATGCGGCCAAGAAGCATGACTGGGTTTGGGAGAGGGGAGACCTCAGCCGACGGTAGAACATGGACGGCTGAAGTCCGGACCGTTAATCACCGATTTTTGGATCAGCGGGTTGTTATTCCCCGTTTGTTTGCAGGTTTTGAAGACGCGGCCAAGAAAAGGGTTGCTGCAGCGATAGACCGTGGCAGAGTGGATATTACCTTTACGGTTCAGGGAAAACTCGCCACCAGTCCCCAGCTCGTCATTGATGATGCTGTTGCGTCACAATATCATAATTGCCTCCAGCAATTGATTGATAGGTATCAGCTTGCCGGTGCGATCAGTTTGTCGGATATGCTGACCACACGCGATATCATCACCCAGGAGGAACAGAGCCCGGATATGGACGAGGAGTGGGCGCTTATCGTTTCCGCTCTTGACCAGGCCTTGGTAGAATGTGATCGTATGCGCCAGCAAGAGGGGGCAGCTCTTAAGCACGATCTGTTACAACGCCTTAGTGCCTTCGAGCAAATTGTACAACGTATTGCTGCCAATGCACCACAGATCCTTGCTCAACGACATGCAGACCTTAAAGAAAAACTTGAGACACTGCTTGATGGTATTCAGTTAGATGAGAACCGTTTGGCGCAGGAGGCTGCCGTGTTGGCAGATAAAAGCGATGTTACCGAGGAAATAGTCAGGCTAGAAAGCCATATTGACCAGTTCAGAATTTTTCTGGAAGGCGACGAACCTGTTGGTCGACGACTTGACTTTTTACTCCAGGAGTTTTTACGTGAAGTCAATACGCTTGCCTCAAAAATTTCAAATGCTGCGGTCGCTCATCTTGGTGTGGAAATGAAAAATGAGATTGAAAAAATACGCGAACAGGTGCAGAACCTTGAATAGGTTAGTCCTGAATTCAGCCTTTCCCTGCTTTGAAGTGAGATGAATTTCGATGGATAGTTATAGGCTTGTGAATATTGGTTTTGGTAATGCACTCAAAGTCAGCCGTATTCTCGCCGTCGTCAATCCAGGTTCTTCACCCATTCGGAAATTAAAAGATGACGCCCGATTGGAAAAGAAACTTATTGATGTGACAGAGGGCCGACGGACACGAGCGATTATTATTCTTGATTCTGGGCATCTCGTCCTTTCTTCGGTGCAGCCTGACACAATCAATCAGCGGCTGGCGGCATTAGATGAAGAGAGGAAGAATCCAGCCTCAATTCTTGACAGGCAGCAAAGTGGTGACATCGATGAGTAGTGGAACGTTATTTGTTTTGTCGGCGCCATCGGGTTGTGGAAAAACAACCATGGTTAGAGACGTGATGCGTCAATTGCCTGACCTGGTCTTTTCTATATCTCATACTACTCGTCAACCGCGTAATAAAGAGAAGAACGGGGTAAATTACCATTTTGTCTCCCCTGATGTCTTTGTAGAACTTCGTGATCAGAAGCCATCAGGCTTTTTGGAGTGGGCTGAGGTGCATGGCAACTTTTACGGTACCAGTAAAGATGAGGTTGAGCGGCAGCAGAGTGCTGGGCATGATGTTATTTTAGATATAGATGTCCAGGGGGCGGAACAGGTGATGGCTAAGGCTTCTCCTGTGACCATTTTTATTGCCCCTCCCTCCATCCAGGAGTTGGAAAGACGGCTTCGTGGTAGGAATACAGAGGATGACGCCACTGTTACATTGCGCATGCAGAACGCGCAAAAGGAAATGGAGGCTGCAGTCATGTATGATTACCTGATTGTCAATGATGTGCTAGAAGAGGCTATCGAGTGTTTGAAAAGTATTATAATTGCGGAGCGTTGCCGATGTCAGAAAAATACATTGGGGCAGGGCTTGTAACTGTGGAAGTTGATGGCTAAAGAAAGAGTATCTCCCCAGAACGGGTCGAATGCCGAGCAGCAACAAGAGAGTGATACCGATTTTATCTGGGGTATTAATTCTGTTCTTGAGGCGTTGGCGCAGCGGCCAGAAAGTATATCTGAACTCTCGGTTCAAAAAGGAAAGGCTGGGGCTCGTATTCAGCAGCTTGTTGACCTTGCCCGGCAGAACAAGATAAAACTTCGTTTTGTTGATCCCCAGCGTTTTTCGGTGCCGCGAAATTGTAACCATCAGGGAGTGGTTGCAAGGGTTACCGCGGCACCTTTGTATGCCTTTGAAGATCTACTGGCGCTGCTTGATCAGGCTCGCGGGACAGATATGCCGAAGGTTCTTGTTCTTGATTCCATTCAGGATCCCCACAATCTGGGATCCATTCTCCGTTCAGCATTGGCAGCCGGGTTTACCGATATTATTCTTACCCGTGAGAGAAGTGCTCCCCTTGGGGGGACTGTTGCCAAGATTTCAGCTGGCGCAGTTTCCCATCTGCGTATCTGCCAGGTTACCAATTTGTCTGATAGCTTGCAGAAAATGAAGGATGTCGGATTCTGGGTATACGGAGCAGTCGTGGATGGAGAAAATGTGGGTTCGATCTATGACATCGAGTTTTCTGGTGCCTTATGTCTCGTTATCGGTAGCGAGGGTAAGGGTATCCGTCCCCTTGTGCAGAAACAGTGTGATCAATTGGTGACCATTCCTATGGATAAAACTTTTGATTCTCTCAATGCAGCAGTTGCGGCGGCTGTTATCATGTTTGAAATCAGACGCCAGGAAATTGTTCGCACCCCTGACAGGACAGAGTAACGTTTTTTTTTGAAGTGTTTAAACAAAAAGCCCGGATTTCTCATCAGTTCAGGCGGCGTCAGGTTCAAAGTTTTTGGCAATGAATTATAGTAGTCTATATTCATTGCCAAAATACTGAAGAAAATGATGCTGGATGGACTGACCTTTGGTGAACATTGTGAATTTTTTTTAACTCCATGTGAGTTTGCATAACATACAGAAATTGTGTGTAATTTGACAAGTTGACACAATGTTCATGAGAAATCCGGGCTATGCAACAGACCTGCAATAGTATTGTGTTTTCGATGCGGTTGTTTCAGATAAATCCATATGTAGAGGGTAGAGTCCTAAAATGAATGTAC
>JAUVLX010000328.1 GCA_030600525.1 Desulfobulbus sp.
TGGCGTAGGTTTAGAAGCTGGATCAGTAATTAGAAGTTGCAGGAATAACACACTCATGAGTATTCGCATTGCTATTAATGGATATGGGAGAATAGGGCGCTGCATTCTGCGGGCGCTTTATGAATCAGGGAAGAGGGAACAAATTCAGATTGTTGCCATTAACGAACTGGCGAGTCTGGCTTCCATAACCCATTTAACACAGTTTGATTCAACCCATGGTAAATTTGGCGGCACAGTGACCTGTGACGGGACCAACCTGATGGTAAACAATGACGTCATAAAGATCAGCTGTGAGAGAGATGTCTCCCGTTTGCCATGGAAAGATCTTGATGTGGACGTGGTTTTAGAGTGTAGCGGCAGTTACAGTGACCGGCTAGTAGCAGAACAGCATCTGCAAAGCGGAGCAGGCAAGGTTCTGTTTTCCTGCCCTGCTCAAAGTGATGTGGATGCAACCATCGTCTATGGACTCAACCACGAACTTCTTACCGCCGAGAACAGGATCGTTTCCAATGCATCCTGTACAACGAACTGTATTAGTCATGTCATACGTATTCTCGATCAACTGTGTTCTATTGAAAGCGGGGTCATCACAACCACCCATTCGATGATGAATGATCAGCCAGTGATTGACGCCTATCATAATCCTGATCTGCGAAAAAGCAGGAGTTCAGGTAATTCCATTATTCCAGTTGATACCGGGCTTGCAAAAGGCATAGACCGTTTGTTTCCTCATCTTCAAGATCGATTCAAAGCTGTTTCTCTGCGAGTGCCGACCATGAATGTCTCTCTAATGCAACTGACAGCAGCTGTGCGAGAGCAGACAACAGTTGACACTATAAATGAAGTGTTTAAACAGGCTGCCGATGGAGAGCTGAACCAGGTGCTGGGTTATACGGATTTACCGTTAGTGTCGTGTGACTTTAATCATGATCCGCACTCAGCTGTTTTGGACAGTACCCAGACCAGTATCAGTGGTGATACCCTGGTAAACCTCATGGCCTGGTTTGATAATGAATGGGGATATGCCAATCGAATGCTGGATACAGTCCTGATTATGATGAACTGTAAGTAACGTTTCTTTGGTAGTAGCGGATTAAGGCATGAAAATCCAGAGCAACACGATCCTTATAAGAGGGGGAGCATGCGGGTAATTATTTTTGGGGCCGGAGCCATGGGATGTTTGTTTGGTGCATGGCTGTCGCGTGTGGCGGAGGTCGTGTTGTTTGACATCCAAACGGAAACCGTTGAGAGTATCAGCAACAACGGGGTTGTTGTTACCGGTATGGACGGGGTTGTAGAGAAGGTTAAGGTTGAGGCGATTAGCCGGGTAGAACAATTTCGGGGTAAGGCAGACCTGGCTGTTATTTTTACCAAGAGTCATGCCACCGAAAATGCGGCCTTGGCCGCAAAGGCTGTGCTCAGTCACGAGGGTGTGGTCGTTACCCTGCAAAACGGGGTGGGCAACGTGGAACAGATTGATGCTGTTTTCGGATGTCCAACAGCTGTGGCTGGGATTACTGCCCAGGCTGCCAATGTCGTGGGCCCAGGCCATACCCGTCATGCCGGTATGGGGATGACCTGGCTTGCTGGTTTGCCAGGGCAGAAAAAAGTTAAGCGGGTGGAGCAGCTTTTTCTGCAAGCTGGAATAGAATGTGGGTTGAGTGAAGATGCCAATGGGTTGATCTGGGGGAAACTCTTGGTCAATGTGGGGATAAATGCGCTGACAGCACTTCTCAGGGTACATAACGGGGTTCTGGCTGAGGTTCCTGCCTGCAAGGATATTATGGAGCAGGCAGTGTCTGAAGCGGCTGCCGTGGCTGATGCGCTCGGCATCAAATTGCCTTACCATGATCCCATGGAAGCCGTGGTCAGGGTGTGTCGTGATACGGCAGCGAACAAGGCCAGTATGCTCCAGGACGCCTTGCGACATGCTGTAACTGAAATTGATGTAATCAATGGGGCGATTGTAGCTAAAGGGCGAGAGGTCAGGGTGGTAACACCTGTCAATGATCTCATTACTCGGATGGTTAAGGCGTTGGAAGCAACTTATGACAAACGTATTGACGAGATTAAACCAGAGGCATGATATGAAAAAGCTTACAATACCGGATATAAAGACGCGTAAAGGTGACGGAACCAAAATAACCATGCTCACCGCGTATGATTACCCTTGGGCAAGGATGATAGATCAGGCTGGAATTGATATTGCCCTGGTGGGTGATTCTTTGGCCATGGTGGTTCTTGGTCATACGGATACGGTTTCTGTTACCATGGAGGAGATGCTGCATCATACAAGGGCGGTTGTCCGTGGAACGGAGCGTGCCCTGGTTGTTGCTGATATGCCTTTTGGTTCCTATAACAGCTCTATCCCAGGTGCTGTGAAAAATGCGACTCGCTTTTTAAAAGAGGCAGGGGCTGATGCGGTTAAGCTGGAAGGTGGGCGTGTCATGGCTAATACTGTGGAGGCCATTGTTAATGGCGGCATCCCTGTTATGGGCCATATTGGCCTTACCCCCCAGACAGCGACTTCGCTTGGTGGCTTCAAGGTGCAGGGGAAAAGTGCTGAGGCTGCACGCCAGTTAATGGATGATGCCTTGGCGCTGGAGGATGCAGGTTGTTTTTCCCTGGTCCTCGAAGCAATTCCCGCCCCCATCGCCCAGAAGATTACCGATTCTGTCACTATCCCTACCATCGGTATCGGTGCAGGGGTGGACTGTGACGGACAGGTACTGGTCACCCATGACATGGTCGGTCTGTTTGACGGATTTACGCCGAAATTTGTAAAGCAGTATACCCAGATGCGAGAGTCGATTATAGAAGCCATCGGCCAGTACAAGCATGAGGTGGAAAACGGCACTTTTCCTGAGCCGGCCCACAGTTTTGCCATGCGACCTGAGGAGATGGAAAAACTCAAAGACCTGTAATGTGTAGTAACTCAGATTTGATTTGACAGGTTGAATAAGCAAGTCTCGACCTTGTCTTGCAGCCCATCATGAAAATGGCTGACTCGGAGATGTCAGGAATAATCTCAAGCTGACATATTTGGGTAGTGATTAGGGGCGCCAATGCTAATCTTAGGCGCCCTGTATTGCTGATGGAAAAAACATTTCAACTTGTCGTCTTTTTTATTGTTCAATATAATTGGATTGCCTCTTACAGGGTTAATCAGTTCGGAATTTTAATAAATTTAATATTAATCCTGTTTACTTTTAGAGGCCTATTTTCTAGTAAAAGGTGTTGGTAGGTCCGAACCTTGCGGTTTCGAAATTATCCTCAGTGGCCCTATTGTGACCCAGCGTATTTTATTATTATTTGATTTCAGTCAATCAATCCATTGTCCAGAGGTTCAAATCCTACTACCGTAACAAATTCCGATTTTGCGGACACTTTTTCCATGTTTTTGAATTTCCGTATTTTTTGAGCACAGCTCTTAATATGTAATTACCTGAAATTTAATTCATTATTATTTAGGTGTAAGGGAGCGTTTTTTGCAAGTTGTCTAGGGACTGCAGGTATTTCATCATTCTTTCAACCTATTAAGGAGACAAGAACAATGACAAAGACAAAACTTGTGATTTCAGGCACCATTATCCTTGGATTTACTTTATCGCTAACCTCAGCAAGTTTTGCTAACCTGGTAACCAATGGAGGGTTCGAGTCACCAACTGCACCTTCAGGAACGGTTCCCTCTATCGGGGTACAGTCAGACCTTAGAGACCCAATTCAAAAATTTTCTCAAGCAGACTATACCGCTGGCGTAAATGAAGGAGTATGGATTGATAGACGGCAGTGGGTACGTGCTGATGGCACCCTTGATTTTGATCCAGATGCCCCGGCTGGATATAGGGGG
>JAUVLX010000171.1 GCA_030600525.1 Desulfobulbus sp.
GGATCAGGCCTGGTCAGTAGCAGGTCCAAACAAGCCACCGAGCCCGCCGGCTAAAGGTACCGTCCCGGATCCCTTGACTGATTTCATCAAGCAGGGGCATTGGGATCCCGCAGACGAGGCCCAGGCCGAAATGATCAAGGAATTCAAAGCCAAGTACAAGCTGAAGTGAGATTAAATAACCTCACGAAATCAAAATTAAAATGAAAGCAGAAAATACCAGGTTACCTCTTTGTGGTACCTGATATTTTTTTTCATTTCTCAACTGATTTAGAAAAGTGAGAAGGTACCCGGTAGGTCAAGAATAGAAACCAAGGAACCACCTCACCCTATCGACAGCGCTGCTCGAGGGGCACTACAGAATTTAAATCCTATGTAAGCCAGGGGCAGCTATTTGTTGTGACACATTCTTCGGCCCCGATTTTACCGGATTGGAAAATTAAGGCCTGTAAGGGAATAACCTGGCTGATATTGCGCTTAGATTTGGGCCATATTCGGATGCGGAGATTGAACAAAACCGCAGGCATAGCAGGGATACGTTGAGGATTTTGTGATTGAATCGCATTCAAAGATGACCCGAAGATAAGCTGCAGGATCGGACAAGTTATTTATTTACATGCCCTAAGATCTGTTGGTCTGTTCAAACCGTATCGATACAGTAACTACAGCCTTCATGTATAGATACGATTTCTTATGGATATAAAAAGTTCGGTAAGAGGTTTGACAGTTGCTCTCCTACTAGTGTCGCGTCAACTGTGATATGCGATAAAAATCAAAATGCTTGTTGGTAATGATACCCACGATTATCGGATCAGCATACCTATGTCTATCGGCTTGGTGGAAAACCTTTTTTTACCCTCGGTGTGGCTTTTAACCTGCCAGGGATAATGATGGCAATGGTTGGGTGGACGGTGGCTCAGATGGCAGCACACTGGGGGATGAAAGACTGGGCGAAAATGTATCTAATATTAGCTCTATACGTTTTTTAATATTGACTGGCACATTGACCTCAATGTCCTTTTCAACTATTGGGGGATTAATTAGCGCAGGAAGAATTAAGGTATAAAATGTATCCTGAAAGTCGATCTGAAGAACAACACTGCCAACATTTTCTACTGAGGCTCTCTATTGAAAGGGCATATTTTTTTTCTTCTGTTAACTTTTTTACTCGCATTGCTTCCTGTTGCCTCAAAAGCAGACTGGATTAACCTGAGCGGGGCAGAGAACACCAGAAATATAGCTGAAATATATGTTGAGAAGGGTCATGTCAAAATCAAGCTGGAAGTCTTTGTGCAGGATATGTTCCTCTTTGGAGAATTGGTTCCTGACAACATTTTCCCGGAACCCATTCCTGGCAGGCCCGGACCTGATGAACGGATAATCCATTTTGCTGACTCAGTCTTGCAGGTCATTACCGACACGGGTGAAAAGCTGCCAGCAAAACTTGACCTCGTTGAACCCCGTATGCGGGTTGAGAGACCATCCCCCTTTGTCGGCTCAATTAACCCTTATACCCGGCAAAGGATACTCAGTCCTCCTGAAGACAAGCGCGTTCTCTATGTGGAATTAACCTATCCGTTTGAAGGTAAACCAGAATCCCTTACCTTTATTCCTCCGATTGATAAAAAAAGCGGATTCCCCAAAGCTTCTATCGGTTTTCTTTGTTACCACCAAGGTGTTCCTGTCGTTGATTTCAGGCAATTAACAGACCAAAATAGCCTGCACCTTGACTGGGACGACCCTTGGTATTCCGTCTTTGAAAAGAAGGCGCTCAAACGGACCTTGCAATCGGGAATACGGACGTACCTCTACATTGAGCCTTACGAGGTCCGACACGAAATTCTGGTGCGGGTAAAGGACATGATGACATGGATGAATTTTAACCTGCAAGGTGAAGACTATATTGAAATAGATGAATTCGATCCTGTTCGTGAAAAAGTGGCCCAATTTTTTATGGATCGTGAAAAAGTTCTGATCGACGGTAAGCAGCTCAAGGCTATTCTTGATAGAACCGCCTACGTCGAATCATCTATGTTGCGCAGCCGTTTCATTGAAATTCCTGAGAGAGTGCTGCTTAACACTGCCATGATTGGTATTGTGGTTACGTATTTAACAGATGGAATTCCACAGGAGGTGGTTACCCAGTGGGATCTGTTCTCCGAGCGGGTACAGAAAGTTACAGCCAGCATGACAGATCCTGCCGGTCCGTTCCCTTATGACCTGACCCCTGACAATAACGTCCTCAAATGGACCAACTACCTGAAGACCCACACCATTCCAACGGTGGACAAAATCACGGTTGACGAAACGCACCGGGGTATACCCGTTCCGCTTGGCAGCCTGGCTTGTGTTATCCTGCTCTTGCCTCTTGGCTTTACCGCCTATAAGCGCCATAAACATAATCAATCAATCAAAATTCAATTCAGCCTGATCCTGGTTCTAGTTATCGGGATGGTAGCCCTCTTTCCATTCTGGAATTTTTCAATCGGCAGCAGTGCACGGGCAAGTCAGATAAGTGAGGAAGACAGCAAGAATATAACCCTCAGTCTACTCAAAAACGTCTACCGGGCTTTCGATTTCCGGGACGAGGAAGACGTGTATGATAAGCTGGCGATCAGTGTGAGCGGTGATCTACTCAAAGATGTCTACCTACAGAGTAGACAATCTATGATCATTGAACAGGCCGGCGGTGCTCAGGCTAAGATCACAGAAGTTACGGTCCTGGAAACAGAGGTTCAGAAGTCGAAAACACAGAAAGGCGCGGTTGCTGTCAGAACGAAGTGGACGGCAGTTGGCTCTGTCGGGCACTGGGGGCATCTCCACACGAGACAGAATGTCTATGATGCCATTTTGACACTGGCGGTTGCGGATGGATCATGGAAGATCGTCGGTATTGACCTGCTGGAGGAAAAAAGGATAGACCCCTTTGCCAAAAAGTAAGGGACAAGATTGCAGGCGAATTGCTTATTACTTCGGTTCCGAATTTAAAACTATACACCAAAATCAATATGCTCCAACTCGACAGCATAGACTTTCGATACCCAACAGGTGACTTTCATCTGTCCATTCCTGATTTGTCTGTTAAGGCTGGAGGCAAAGTTGGAGTTATCGGGCCCAGCGGGTCAGGAAAAACCACTCTTTTAAACCTGGTTGCCGGCATCCTCACTCCTGGGAAAGGAAGTGTTACTGTTGACGAGATGAAGATCAGCAGCCAGAGTGATACAACCAGACGTGATTTTCGAATTACTAACATCGGTTTAATCTTCCAGGATTTCGGCCTTCTGGATTACCTGGATATCCAAGATAACATTCTCCATCCCTACCGGATAACGGATGCGCTTAAACTTACTGGTGATGTCCGAAACCGAGCTAAAATACTGGCTGAGCAGATGGGGATAGCAGATAAACTGAACAGTCACCCTCCAGAACTGTCTCAAGGCGAACGACAGCGAGTTGCCATCTGTCGGGCTCTGCTGCCTGGACCCAAGCTTATTCTTGCTGATGAAGCAACTGGCAATCTTGATCCGAAGAACAAGGTGCGCATCCTCGACCTCTTGTTTCGGAGTGTGGAGAAACACGATGCTACACTCCTTGCGGTTACCCACGACCAGGAGCTATTGTCCTACTTTGATCGAGTTGTTGATTTCCAGGATTTTCTGCCAGGAGAAGCGGCATGATGGATAGTATCTATCTCGCCTGGCGATATTTGAACTATAACAAGGCAAGAACCGCCGTTCTCGTCACCTGTATCACCATCATTGCAGTTCTACCCATCGCGCTAGAGATTCTCCTTAACGAGAGCGAGAGACAACTTTCCCTTAGGGCTCAATCCAGTCCGCTGTTGATAGGGGCGAAAGGCAGTGCTCTTGATTTGGTCATGAACTCCCTTTATTTTAGTGATGAAGTTCCAGAAACAATCACAATGGATGCAGCTCAACAGGTAATGGCGACCGATCTTGCTGCACCGATCCCACTCTATATACGATTTACCGCACGCGATTTCCCCATCGTCGGCACCTCTCTTGATTATTTTGATTTTCGGCAGCTGAAGATTGCCCAGGGCGAACTGTTTGCCATGCTAGGCCAGTGCGTAATAGGGGCTGAAGTGTCACAGAAACTGAATTTAAAACCTGGTGACTATATTGTTTCTTCACCAGAAACGCTATTTAATATAGCGGGGGTCTACCCCCTTAAAATGAAAATTTCCGGAGTGCTTGCACCCGCACACAGTGCCGATGACCTGGGTGTCTTTGTTGATATCACTACCGCCTGGGTCATCCATGGGCTTGGTCACGGCCACCAGGACGTAACCACGACAACGGACAGCTCGGTCATCCTCAAAAAGGAAGTGGGCAATGTAACCGCGAATGCCAAGCTGATGCAGTATACTGAAATAACAGAGGAGAACATAGATTCGTTCCACCTGCACGGCGACCCGGCAGATTTCCCCCTCACAGCGGTACTGGCAATCCCCTATGACGAGAAATCAGGCACGATCCTTCAGGGGCGATATTTGAAAAAAGAAATCCCTTATCAGGTCGTTCAACCAAAGGAAGTGATAGACACCTTGATGGCCAACATCTTCAAGATTCGAACAGTTCTCGATGCTGTCATTATGATTGTAGCGACAGCCACATTGTTGGCTTTGGTCCTTGTTTTTTCATTGTCACTACGCCTTCGAGAACGAGAGATTGATGTCATCTTCAAGCTCGGCTGCAGCAGAGCTACCATAGCCCGTCTCCTGAGTGCAGAGATAGCAATTATTGTATGCATGAGTGGATTGGTATGTGCAGGTCTTTTGGTATTAATTAGCTATTATGACCAGATGCTGGTCAGGAATGTATTTATGTGATGCAGACTCAAGGAGAAAAACAATGTTTACCACTTCCGTCCGTTTTGCCGTGCTTTTTCTTATCCTCCTCTTTTCGCTGCCACTGCCAGCCACCGCAGAAAAGAAACTTACTGTCTATACGGTTAACTACCCGCTCCATTACTTTGCTGAGCGAATCGGCGGTAATCAGATCAACGTCGTCTTTCCCGCACCGGCTAGTCAGGACCCGGCGTTCTGGAAACCTGATGAGGCAATGGTAAGAGAATACCAGAAAGCAGACTTGATAATTCTCAATGGCGCAGGCTATGCCAAATGGACTCAAAAAGTCAGCCTGCCCATGCTGCGTATGGTTGATACATCTGCGGTCTTCAAGAACACCCTGATCAATGTTGACAATGACGTCACGCATAGCCACGGCCCAAGCGGTGATCATTCGCATGGGGGCACAGCTTTTACCACCTGGCTAGATTTCTCCCAGGCAGCGCTACAGGCAGAAGCGATCTACAAAGCCCTTTCTCGTAAACTCCCAGAAACTGAAGCTGTTTTTGCTCAAAATTTTGAGATGCTGAAAAAAGACTTACTCGAACTTGATAGAGCGATGGAAACAATGAGTGCTCATAAGCCGGGGCTACCTCTTTTCGCTTCACACCCAATCTATCAGTACATGGCCAGAAGATATAATCTTAACCTGAAGATGCTAACGTGGGAGCCGGATGAAGATCCCGGCGCAGCTCAATGGAATCATTTCCAAGGGCTGATTCAGGAACATAAAGCAATGTGGATGGTCTGGGAAGGAGAGCCCTTGCCAGAATCCTCTACCACCCTGATGAAGATGGGAATAAAGAGTACCGTGTTCAATCCATGTTTTGCGAGACCCGAAAAGGGTGACTTCCTGTCAGTTATGCAGCAGAATTTAAACAACATGGCGACTGTTTTTATAAAATAATGCTCTTTCAAACTTTGTAACCGTTCACCAGGGGCCATTGTTTAACGAAAAACACTCAGTTTCTAAACCACCAACGGTATTAACGTAATCGTTTAGCCGTGCCACAGCTGTGACAGGGTGGATAAGCGCAGCGCATCCACCCTGTACTTCGTTACGCAGAGCGGTGTTAAACGATGCATCAGTGACAAATAGCTGACAAAAATGGCGGAATCACTCTCAAGACAACAAGCAAGAAAACTGGTATTGCTAGCGCAAAGACTGCCACCGGCAAAACAAACCGGTACTGCAATAGCTGCCACACTGACAGCTATTGAACATCTTGGTTACATCCAGATCGACACGATCTCCGCCATTCAGCGTGCCCATCACCATACCCTGTGGAATCGCAATCCTCGCTATAAAAGCTCACATCTCGATCAGCTCCTTGTCGACAAACAAATTTTTGAATACTGGTCTCATGCAGCAGCCTACCTGCCCATGCGCGACTACCGGTACAGCTTACCCCGCAAACAGGCAATAGCAAGCGGTGAGCAAAATCACTGGTATGAGCGTGATGAGCAGTTGATGAAATTGGTGTTTGAGCGCATTACTGCAGAAGGCCCGTTGATGGCCAAAGACTTTGAGCATACCGGTAAAAAAAGTGGTGAGTGGAAGAGCAAACCCGCCAAGCAAGCCCTGCAATATCTCTTTATGCAGGGTGAGCTCATGGTTCCTTACAGAATTAATTTTCATAAAGTTTATGATCTCACAGAGCGGGTATTACCTGAAGAAACTGACACCACCCTGCCCTGCCCTGCAGAATATGCACGTTTTCTGATTACCAGTTATTTGCAAGCAAACGGACTGGGCCAATCTGCCGAAATCGCATATTTGCTAAAAAACACCAAACCGCTTGTATCTACTACCTTGCAAGAAATGGTTTTAAGTGGAGAGTTGCAACAGGTAAACGTTGAGGGTAATAGTTATTATGTGTTACCAACTTCACTGGAACTGCTAGGCAAACCACTGGCCCGCAGTAAACTTAAAATACTCTCGCCATTTGATAATCTGCTCATTCAGCGCAAGCGTATACAGGAACTGTTCGGCTTTGATTACCTGCTTGAATGCTATGTTCCTGAAGCAAAACGTCAATACGGCTATTTTTCTCTGCCCGTTTTATGGAATGGGAAACTGGTTGCGCGAATGGACTGCAAAACCGAGCGGAAAAAATTACTGCTACATATTCATCATCTTGCACTAGAACCAGGGCTCGTAAAAACTGACGATTTTGCCCTATCCCTGTACAAAGAACTTGCATCCTTCCTGCAGTTTAATAACTGTAGCAATCTCCAATTACACAAAACCTCACCTGCCAACTTTAAACCGGTGCTGCAAACTGCAATCAACAGTTTGACGAGGTGAGTAACATTAAAGGTACTATTCCAGATCAATTGGAACCAAAAAGACTTATAATTGGGCAGTTTTTGTAAACCGACTGGCGCGAGTTACCCGCATAACATTATTGGGCACAGAGACAGGAAAAGATGAAAAACAGATGTACATGGTGTGGAACCGACCCTTTATACATGGCTTACCATGATCATGAATGGGGTATTCCTATTCACGATGACCGACTCCTGTTTGAATTCCTGATTTTGGAAGGAGCACAGGCCGGACTCAGTTGGCTGACGATCCTGAAAAAACGAGAGAATTACAGGAAGGCGTTTCACGACTTCGATTATGATCGTATCGCTCACTACACAGAAACAGAT
>JAUVLX010000376.1 GCA_030600525.1 Desulfobulbus sp.
TCGTCGCTGTCTGCTACAACTGCACCCGTCAACTGTTCCTTGTACAAACCCAGCTTGGAGGCCACCTGGTGAATGGCAACCAGCATTGGGCCTCCCACGTCATCAGCATAGATTTGGTCCCCGGTCATCATCAGGAGTGCCGGGCGCTGTTTTGGTTGTTCAACGGTTGCTGCCAGTTCGTCATCAATACGGAGCAAGGCATCCTTTGAAGGGTCGTGCGGCTTGCGGCATGAACCATGGAGTATATGGTCAAGCACGGGTTTGACCACAAAGAGTGGTCTTGATTGTCCCTCGTAGACAATATGTGGCATACTGTCCACCAGGTTGCACTCTCCCTCTTGGGTATGGATGTGCAGGTCATACTCCAAAAGCTCTTCAACAGGGAAGGGTACTTGAGGTTTGAAATCAATAAGGTAGATATAGGCATGTTCACCAATCCGTATCGGAGGAGGTGAAAAAACAGCAATATTTCCCTCGAAAAAGCAGTGCTGGTCTGTATGACGATAGAGAGATAACGACATGGACAGCATGCTACTGGTTGCAACCCACAGGACAAGCTGATCAGGGGTTACTCGGCGGAGAATAGGGCCTGCAATGATGGGTGGTAAATCTGAATGTTGCTGCATGGGATAAGGACGCTATAGAGACAAGGGGTTATAATATTAGAGAGGCTCGCATTGTAAGACTTGGCATAGCCTAGCCAAACCGATTGCCGGTGTCAATTTACTTCTGGACCTTTTAGACGTGTTGGTATCCTCTTCCCAAGTAAAGAGCAATGGCTGATGGTTGCAAGATACAAGGGCTGTAGTAAGGTTGACAGCAACCAGTTTCCCAAAGTGAGAAAATAACCAGACAACGGTAACGATGATTCGATATTTATTAGCCCTATTTCTAAGCCTGTCACTCTGTGCCTGCGAGGATACCAACCTCTTTATGGTGACCGGGGCAGCCACAGATGCAGTGACGGCCATTACCTTATCCGATGAGTAGGTAAAGAGTCTTGCCAGGCAGGCGGCATATAGTGTCGACAGTAAGCACGAGATTGCCTCGCAGCAGAGTGGCTATGATCGGAGAATTAGCGGGTTGCTGGCGGGGCTCACTACAGCCGACCAGGAGAATTTCAACGTTAAAATTTATCTGGCCGAGGAGGTCAATGCTTTTGCCATGGCAGATGGGAGCATTAGAATATACAGCGGCTTAATGGAGCTTATGAATGCCTAGGAGCTCTTGTTTGTGATCGGCCATGAGATGGGGCATGTGGTCAACAAACATTCCAGGGAAAAGATGGTGCTTGCTTATGTGGCCAGGGCTTTGAGAAAGGGACTGGCGTCCCAGCAGAATGAGATTGGTCAGCTTGCCGGGTCAGTGTTAGGTGGTTTTGTCGAACAGCTCACCTCGGCACAATTTTCGCAACACGAGGAACGTCAGGCAGACCGGTACGCTGTGAAGCTGCTTATTGACCAGGGGTATACTACGGGAGCAGCTGTCTCGGCCCTTAAAAAACTTGCAGCACTGCCCACTCAGCATACCTTTTTTTCCAGTCATCCGGCACCGGAAGCAAGGATTGAGGCCCTGTTACAAAATGGGGGAAAAGACGACAAAAAACAGGATTCTTTGACGCAGGCCTTGTTTGGATATGCGAAGCGTGTAGTTGTCACTCTGCTTCATTTTGTTGGTCTTGTTGTAAACTGGCTCCTCTCCTTGCTGTGAGTCGCCCTCTAAAAAGATATTGATCGTCTGAATGAACATGCAGGATACGTCCCTGAAAGGAAATGTCACCAAGTTATATCTTTTTTCCTTTCTCAAAATGACCCTTTTTCCGATGGCGATTATCACCCTGTTTTGGAAGGACCAAATTGGACTTTCCCTGACTGACATCCTGTTGCTGCAGGCAATATTTTCCGGGGCCAGTGTCCTGTTTGAGTATCCTTCCGGGTATATCAGTGATCGTTTAGGGTACAGGGCCGCATTGATAACTGCTTCGATTCTGGCCATCATTGGCTGGAGTTACTATCTTTTTGCCGATACGTTTACGGAAGTGCTGCTGGCCGAAATTATTTTGGGCTGTGCCTGGGCCTTTATTAGTGGCTCTGACAGTGCCTTACTGTTTGAGACCCTGCGCAGTCAGCAACAAGAAGATGGTTATGCCCGTTTTGATGGTCGTATGACTGGCTTTGCCCAGACCGGTGAGGCTGCCGGCGCACTCTTTGCCGGAGTGATGTATGCAGCCGGCCCGCTTCTCCCTTTTATCGGCCAAATAGCCGTGTGGTTCGTTGCACTCCTCCTCTGTTTGAGCATGAAAGAACCTGCAGTGGAAGAGGAAACCCAGATCCATTCTCATCTTGCAGAAGCGCTTAAAACCTGTCGATACGCATTGCGGGAAAACACTCATGTACGGGCAACAATAATGTTTGGTGCTGTGCTGGGGCTTGCTTCTTTTTATACAGTTTGGCTCATTCAGCCCTACATGCAGGAGAGCGGGGTAGCAGTGGCATGGTTTGGACCTGCGTGGGCCGGTGCCAACCTGACAGTGGCCTGTTGTTCCCTCATCAGTCATCGATTGCGTTTTGTGTTGGGTGACAGGTGGTTGATCGCTCTTTTTGTGGTGCTGGTCCTG
>JAUVLX010000161.1 GCA_030600525.1 Desulfobulbus sp.
CCGATAAAATTGCATTAAGGATATTTACAACAAATCCAGCATCAAAACCTCACAAACCAGTCCCCGGTTACAGTTTCTTGCCAGTGCTTTTTCTGCAAGGTCAACGGCCGCTATCTTAGCAGAAAGCTGGTTCAAATTCCACAGTTCTCTTACCGCGGCCACCTCCGGTGAACAACTCTGCTCACTTTTCCCTCCTGCACTGACCATCATCACATCTTTAAAAAAAATACGAAATAAATGGAGCAGGACAGGCAGAGTCTCTTTCAAAACGCTTATTTCCGCGGCAAATGCGAGTGCATTTTCAACCCTCACCGCTTCATCACTCTTTTGTTGCCTCAGCCTCTCTAAAAAGTGTGTGTATATCTCAAACAGACCTTCTGTCTCCAAAGTCAAGGCCTGACCAGGACAGCCATCGGAAAGTGCCGCAAGCATGAGCGCATTTTCTTTTTCCATGCCTGGAGATTGAGCAATGATAACCGTTGCAGCGTCTTCAAGAGGAAGAGAGAAAAAAGGGATAACCTGGCACCGAGAGACAATGGTCGACAAAAGCGCTTCAGCTGAGGAGCCAATCAAGATAAAAATATTATTCGGTGGAGGTTCTTCCAAGAGCTTAAGCAGGCTATTGCCAGCCTCCCTGCGCATGGTATGCACATCTTCAAGGACAACGACCCTGTAGCCACTCTCAAAAGGGGAAAAAACCAGCGCCTCTTTCAACGCCCGGATTTGATCAATCTTAATAGCCGCCCCCTGGGGCGTAATACGGATATAATCAGGATGATTGCCGGAATGTTTTTTTGCACACCCCGGACAAACGCCGCAGGGCCGATCACCCTGTTGAGACTCGCACAAGAGCAAATCGGCTACAGCAGCTGCCGTGGTCGCCTTTCCTACTCCAGCGGGACCGGAAAAAAGATACGCATGGCTGAGACGATTGCTAGCCAAAGCCTTTTCCAACAGCCTCTTGGCTTTTTTTTGCCCTCGAATTTTTTCAAATGCCATGATTAATCAACAACCCCGACTCTTCATCTTTACAACAGCCCATTCACCTCGCAAGGCCATCTTAAAATAAGGACTGCTGCTTCTGCTTGGCTTGCCCATTACTCAGGCGCGAATATTTTCCAGGCTTCCCCTGTTTGCTCTGTCCAGATTGGGGTGCCATGTGCACATCTTGCTCTTCCCCCCGCCCTCGAAGATACAAAAACCTTTCCAACACGCGCTGATAAGGAGTCCACTGCCAGCCCGGTTCTTCCATTTTGTCACACAATTGCTCCATATAGTTCATTTTCGCATCCATATCATCAAGATGGTGGAGCAACATTGCCTCAGGAGTCATCGGCAACACGGGCGACCCAAACTCCAGCTGACCATGGTGGCTGAGAACCAGGTGGGTAATCCGGTCGACCTTATCCTGATCAAGCCCTTGGATGTTTTCAGCTGCCCGCCGAACCATTTCGGCCCCCAGCACCAGATGACCAACCAATCGCCCCTGATCGGTATAGTCAAAAGGCATGGAGCCAAAATCAAACTCGCTTATTTTCGCAATATCATGGAGCAATGCTCCAGCGACGAGCATATCTCCATCAATCATGGGATAGTGATCCGCTGTTTTGACAGCCATCCCTATTATGGACAGTGTATGTTCCAGCAAACCGCCTATATATGCGTGATGCATTTTTTTGGCAGCAGGTGCCCGCACAAACCGTTTAAGCGTCTCTCCTTGAAAAATATCTTTCAGCAACTGCTGAAGCGGCATATCCTGGATATTGCTGATAACAGCCTGCAATTCAGCTTCCATTTCCGCCAACGGCCTTTTACTGGTGGGCATAAACTGTTCAAGTTGCACCTGATCATCGCCAACGTGCTGCAAGGAAGAGACTCCGAGTTGGAGCTGATCACGATACGACTTGGCCATAGCATTCACAAGGACAAAATCTCCAACATCAGCCTCGCCATCATACCGGACAGCATCATCCCACAACCTGGCCTCAATCTCCCCGGTCTTATCCATCAACTCCAGCGCCAGGTAGGGTTTTCCTGTCTTGGTTTCAGCAAGTGTTTTACGGGAGAGAAGAAAAATTTCGCTCACCTGCTGTCCCTGCTGCAATTGAGCGACAAATATTTTTTTAAGTGATTTTTGACTCATTATCTACGCAACCATCAGACATTAAAGAGAAAGTGAACACAATCGCCATCCTTAACGACATATTCCTTGCCTTCTGAACGCATTACCCCTCTGTTTCTCGCCTCTGCTTCGGTACCGCAGGACACATAGTCTTCATAGGCTATAACCTCGGCGCGAATAAATCCTCGTTCAAAATCAGTATGAATTTTGGCGGCTGCTTGTGGCGCTTTGGTCTCCCTGCTAATTGTCCAGGCCCTTGTTTCCTTTTCACCTACTGTAAAATAGGTAATCAGGTTTAGAAGATCATAACCGGCATGAATCAATCGATTCAGCCCTGGTTCTTCCAAGCCAAGATCATGGAGAAATTCCTGTTGCTCTTCCGGGTCCAAAAGACTCAGCTCCTGCTCAATGCCACCGGCAATAGTAACAATGGAGGCATTTTCCTCATGCGCGGCTTTTGTCAGCTGCTCAACATATTGGTTGCCACTGCCCAGATCTTCCTCACTGACGTTTGCCACATAGAGAACAGGTTTGGTTGTCAGCAGGCAAAGATCACGTATAAGATTTTTCTCCACATCACTTTCCGGGGGAATGGCTCTTGCAGGTTTGCCATCGTTAAACCCCTTGAGAACAGTTTCTAAAAATGCAACTTCTGCTTTGGCCTGTTTGTCGCCGGACTTGGTTTGATTTCTTGCCTTAACCAACCGTTTTTCCACAGTGTCCATATCGGAGAAGATCAGCTCCATGGAAATGACCTCCATATCGCGCAATGGATTTATATCACCGTCAACATGCACAATATTGCCATCTTCAAAACAACGAACAACATGGAGTATGGCATCAACCTGACGAATATGCCCCAGAAACTGGTTGCCCAAGCCTTCGCCTTGACTGGCACCCTTCACCAACCCAGCGATATCTACAAACTCCATCTGGGTCGGCACTTTACTTTTTGTTTTCGCTAAATCTGCCAAAATATCAAGGCGTTCATCAGGGACTGGTACGATCCCGACATTTGGTTCAATAGTACAAAAAGGATAGTTTTCCGCACCAATAGCTGCGGCTGTCAACGCATTAAAAATAGTCGACTTACCAACATTCGGCAGCCCTACAATACCACAACGAAACCCCATAGAATCCTCAATAAATAGATAAGATAATGCTATAATTAATGCAGCAGCCTTTCATGCACTCGGCATATTGGATATCGCCTTGCGGCCTTGCTGCTTATTCGAGTATAGTCACCATGAAAACAAATAAAAAACTGCCACCTGTGATACACATCTCTTATACGTTTTGCAAGCAGTTATGAGGCAAAGCGGTTCATATAATCCAGCATGTGTTAAAGACGTAAACAACAGGCAATTTAGGAGTTGCCCGCAAATAACTTGAACATCTCACATCGCATCTTCAGGTCATCTTTGGCTGATCTTCAATCACAAAGTCCTCAACGTAGTACAACTACGCCTGCGGCTTTGTTCAATCAGATCACCCAAATCTAACCTAAATATGAGCGCGATATTGTCCAACTTATTTACGGACAGCTCCTTACCTCAACCGACCGCCTTTATGACCATTGACCTGCTTATAAAAAATTGCCACATCGTACCTGACCCGTCAAAAAACGAATCAATTCGCCATGGCTTTATCGCGATTGAAAAAGAGCGTATCGTGCAGACCGGCCCCATGGATCAATGCCCAGTGCTGAGCAAGGGGACAACCATAGACGGACAGGGACAATTGGCCATGTCCGGCTTAGTCAACGGTCACTGCCATGCACCGATGACGCTTTTTCGTGGCATGGCAGACGACCTAGCCCTTTCAACTTGGCTTAATGAGCATATTTTTCCCGCAGAAGCCAAGCATGTGAATCCTGACATGGCTTACTGGTGCAGCAAACTTGCAGCAGCTGAAATGCTTCTTGGAGGGATAACAACGGTGGCTGACGGCTACTTTTTTGAAGAGGAGGTTAGCCAGGCCTTTTTTGAAGCCGGGATACGAGCCATACCTGCTCAGGCAATCATTGACTTTCCAGCTCCTGGAGTACCTGACCCTGCCAAGGCATTGAGCGTCGTTGAAGCTTTTATCGATAGATGGACAGCAAAAACGCCACTGATAACCCCGGCTCTTTTTGCCCACGCTCCCTACACATGCTGTACAGAAACCCTTATCCACGCCAAAAAGCTGGCCAGACGCAAAAAGGTACCTTTTTTTATCCATCTAGCGGAAACGGCTGACGAGATAAAGCATATTATTAAACCGCAAGGGGCAACACCTGTCCAACACCTTGAAGCCATCGGCGTCTTAGACAACCAGACAATATGTGTCCACTCTGTATGGGTAGATGAAGTCGATTTGGAGATCCTGGCCAAACATGGCTGCAGTATTATAACCTGCCCTCAAAGCAACCTTAAGCTCGCCTCAGGAATCGCACATGTACCACAGATGCTAAAAAAAGGTATACGGGTAGGCCTTGGCACTGACGGGTGTGCATCCAACAACACCCTTGATATGTTTCGGGAAATGGATATTTGTGCCAAGATCCAGAAATTGCCTGCCCTGGATCCTGTTGGAGTCCCGGCAGAAAAAATTCTCCATGCTGCGACCATCGGCGGTGCACAAGCCCTGGGCATGGCAAGCGATATTGGCGCACTGATTCCCGGCAATATTGCCGACATTATCCTGCTTGATATCCATCGCCCCCATCTCCATCCATTTTACACTCCTAACACGCTTGTTTACAGTGGCAGCAGCTCCGCTGTACGTTCGGTTATCGTTCATGGACAGCTCGTTGTCCACAACAGGGAACTCCTTACCTTTGATCTCAATGAAACCAAAGAACATGTGCGAACGCTTGCCGAACAAGTCAAATAGCAGCAAACGATACCAGCTCCATCGCGATGCGAGCACGCTGCATTACGAGCAAATGAGCATGCTCAAAGGCATATTTCTCATCACTTTGTTCCTGTTGCTGCATGCTTTCTACCCTTCACATACGTTAGCAGAAACCAAACGCCAAACAGCTATCGACATAGACATCCAACCGGCAGCCAAATCTACACTTTTTAACAAAGTCGCAATTCTCCCCTTTGTTGGCAGTCATCCAGCACTTCAAGAACTACGCTCTGTTTTCCATATCCAGCTTGACCAAACAAATAAATATCCCCTCATGGCTGCCAGCCAGACTGACTTCCTGCTCGACAAAACAAAAGACAACGCCGACACAACAAAGAAGATATCACCTCTTTCTGTGGTCGCAAAAGGAAAAAAGCTGCAGAGCAGAGGTATCATCACAGGTACAATCAACCACGTGCAGGCATCGTCAGAAAGTGAAGTTACGGTTAATGACCATTTCCGAATGCTCATTACTCTGTGGGATATTCAAACAGCAAAACCTGTCTGGAACATTACCATAAAGGTACCCCTGACTTCAGATACCCCGCCCCTGGATGTGGCTATTTTCACAGATGCGCTACAGCAAGCAACCCGGCTTTTACTGGATCGCCTCATCCGCATGGGAGCGATCTACACGCCCAAAATTCAAGTCCCCATCATCCTTTCCAAACAAGGGACTATACGACAGATACAAATAGCTGTTCAAGCAACACCCCAATCTATCCATACCAGCTACCAACTGCTTCGCGCAAAAACTGCTGCCGGTATATTCCACCCCATAGGCCAGCCAATAGCTGGCAAAACGCCCCCATTGATCCTAGAAGACGAAAACCTGGAAGACGCCACTACCTATTGGTATACGGTAACAGGGTACAACTCAGACGGACTTGCAAGCATACCAGGCCAACCTTTTTCGATCACTACCAGGGGTAAACCCCAGACTGTAGCCAACATCAATGCAACCGGTAATGACCTACGCCAGATTCACCTTTCGTGGGTGCTGACACATGATCCCGACGTTACAGGCTATGTCATCTATCGTAAAACAAAAAAGGCAGAAACACTTATAAAGGTCGCGGAAATAGATGACCCCGATCAGCAAAGCTACCTGGATAGAGGCAGTGCTAAATCATATGAACGCTATGGTAAGCTGTCTGACAGCACCGAGTATTTTTATACGGTCCGCAGCAGAAACAGGGTTAAGGTCGAAAGCGAGGACTCCTTGGTTGTTTCAGCGGTAACCAAAGGTTCGCCTGCCCCACCCTCCCAACTGAAGGCTATTGACAACCAGCCGCGCAAGATTTCCTTATCATGGAAAGAAGACAGCGATTCGCACACCAAGGGCTATGCTCTATTCAGGGCCACTAGCGAGATTGGTCCTTTTTCCCAAATAGCTTTTATTGACGGCCACCTGACCCAAAAAACCGTTGATCAGGGTTCTCTTAACAACCAACTGTTCGACAACACCCGCTATTACTACAAACTGCAGGCTGTTAATGTGGTAAACAATCACTCACAGGATTCCAAAATTGTTGCCGCCACAACCAAGCCCGTACCCAAGACTGTAAAAGCCCTAGCACTCACTCAAAACCTTGTTAAAAAAGCCGAACTCGGCTGGCAGCAAAATCCTGAGACAGACATCCACCAGTATCAGATTTTTCGTGGCGACCTGCCAGACAATATATCGAAAAAAGTAGCCACGATCCCTGCTGGTCGATACAAATTTATGGATACCGGCCTTGCCGACGGTCATACCTACTGGTACGCAATCCGTGCCATTGACAACGACAGTCTCAAAGGTGAGTTCTCCGGCCCTATAAAAAAGACAACCAAGCCGCGACCAGCGATTCCCACCAGGCTTCAAGCTGCACCTACTGAGCAAGGCATCCTGCTTACCTGGAACAAAAACAGTGAAAAAGATATTGTGTACTACAAGGTAATGACCATTGGTTTTCTCAACAAAGAAATCGGACGCCCTTCCACCAATCAATTTCTTTTCACCCAAGAGGTCGAAGCAGACAGGGAATACAGGTTTCAAATACTGGCAGTAGACAAAGACGGTCTGGAGAGCAACACATCAGCAACCGTTTCCGTCCGCACCCCTCCTGTTGCGGGAGAAAAGTAACGACAAATCGAGTACCTGCTCTTTAGCGCATAGTGTCTCTTCAACGCTGCTCTGACGTATCTTGCTTGTTTTTTCTCGCACCTGGATTCCTTTAACTGGTGGTACATAGCCCACTATGAACAACCAGTTAAAGGAATCCAGGACCAAAAAAAATCCAGCGCAATATTACGACATTTCATCGCTGACGAGACACTAGGAGGGTGTCCGAGGATAGGTTTTTTTGTTCGCATCAAGGATCTCGCAAAAAATAAGCACAGGCATATATTCGATATCGGAGTCTACGCTTACCTCCGAGCATTATTTTTTGAGTATGACGCCGAGTCGGGCAAAAAAACATTTTCGGACGGGCTCCTAGCCCGGATTTCTCATCAGTTCAGGCGGTGGCAGGTTCAAAGTTTTTGGTAGTAAATCATAGTAGACTATATTTACTGCCAAAATACTGAAGAAGATGGTGCCGCATGGACTGACCTTTGGTGAACATTTTGTGAATTTTATTTCTCATTAACGTTAACGGCATGATCCTGAAATTACTAGTTTTTCAAAAAATGACAAAATGTTCATGAGAAATTCGGGCTAGTCATGCCTCACTCATAAGCGAGCGTAGCAGTTGCAAGTTTTCCTTATCTTCTTCCAGGTCTTTTCCTTTTGGAGTTTCCAGGGTCATCGGCAGGTCCTTAAATCTTGCATCATTCACAAGCTGACGAAATCCCTCAAGACC
>JAUVLX010000049.1 GCA_030600525.1 Desulfobulbus sp.
TGCCAGATCAATGCCGTCGGCACCACCGTTAATGGCAGCTAAATTCTGAGCAATACCAAGATCGGCTGTATCATGGGTATGAAACCAAAGGATAGTTTCAGCCGGCACCAGTTGCCTGGCAGCCTTAAAGGTATCATGTACTTTTTTGGGATTGGCAGTCCCTGAAGCATCTTTAAAACAGATAGAATCAAACGGGACATCTGCTGCAAGCAGCTTAGCCAATCTGTCCATATAAAATTCTACAGTATGGGCACCAGTACATCCTGGCGGAAGATCCATGATGGAAATAACCACCTGGTGTTTTAACCCGTGATGAACTATGCGCTGTCCCGAGTATTCCAAGTTACGAATATCATTGAGTGCATCAAAATTTCGAATCGTGGTCATGCCGTGTTTTTTAAACATCTTGGCATGCAGATCGATAATGTCCCGTGGACACTGACTCAGCGCCACAACATTAATACCTCGGGCAAGGGTCTGTAGCTCAGCCTCATTACCCACTTCCAGCCGAAAACGATCCATCATGTCAAAGGCTGATTCGCCGCAATAAAAAAACAAACTCTGAAACCTGGCGCCACCACCTGCTTCAAGGTGTGTAATGCCGGCATCCACAGTTGCCTTGACAGCAGGCAGAAAGTCATTGGTCAGGACCCTGGCTCCAAAAACAGATTGAAAGCCGTCTCGAAAGGATGTGTCCATGAATCGTATCAGTTTTTTTGCCACTCTAATCTCCTTGCGCTAGGAATGTCCTGGTCGCGTTACTCTTGTTCGTCCGTAACTTCAGCAGCACCCCACCTGCGCACGATCAGGCAGGAAAACAGAGCATTACTCTTGTTATCCAGCCTGCTTGTACGCATTTGGAGCACTGCTGAACAGTTACAGATCGAGGTTAAGGCGAGGTTATTTGTTATTCGCGGAATAGTTACGTTGGTCCAAACCTATTTCGAACTCCGCAAGCGTTTGTCCGTTTGTACCTGTTTTATATAAAAATCTGCAGATTGCCATTTTTCCGAAAGCGAAGTTACGCCTGTAAGGATTGCAAACAAAAAAAATCACAGACAGAGAGTCGAGATCAAAGTCTCATGTTGTTTGCGTATCTTCGAGAATATCTTTTGAATATGACGCCGCCAGAACTAATGAGAAATCCAAGCTAGTGAGTGGCAACCGCTTCAGCTTCGTAAGCAGCAACCGCAGCTGCAATCACGGCAATATCATCTTCAAAATCTGAGCTGGAAGGGATTAGTGTACCTGCAGTATGGCGTTGAGCAATCCCTCGTCGCTCACGTTCCAAGCGAATCGCTTCCAACTCTCTTGCGGAGGCACCGCGAGCCAATCGGGAGACAAGCTGAATGAGCACGATGGTAAAGGATAAAAACAGTAAAACCGTCGTCATACCGACGAACATTAACTTTACACCTTCAAAAAGCATGGTCGTTTGCCCCTGAAACTCTAAACGATAAATAATATTGATCCCCCAGCCAGCACACCACAGTGTTGTACTGCGCGGGGAGTAGTGTCATGGTGCAAAAAAGATACCAATTACATAGAGTCAGGCAACACCCTGTAAATGTAAATTTTTAAGAGTTAGCCATATATCATACCCCTTACAAAACGGCGGGATCCCACCCTTTTCCAACCAGCAAAATGGGGGTAAGATGACACGCTCAACCTGAAAAGGACCTTCCGCCGAAGTTTTTGTGCCTACGAAACTTGTTTACCGAGAAAGCAGTTGAGTTTACAACGTGGCTACATTATCGTTATGGGCTTATTTTCTTATATATGGTCGTCGAAACTGCCTTATTATATAAATACCATTTTGGTGTCACCTGCACGGCCTTTTCGGTCACACTCCACTTGGGATAATACGTGTGAATCAGGATTGAACAGGTGCTATCGGGAACCCTTTATCCAAGGAAATGCAATGCGTCTTTTTCTGCTTGTTTGTTTCTTTTTTTCCTCTCTCACTGTCACAGGTTATTGCCAGGATCCGCCACCAGCAAAAGTTCGAACCACGCCTATTACCAAGGAACAGGTTTCCAGGAATAAACCCTTCCTCGGTATTCTTTATTACGACAGATTGAGCAAGGTTTCCAGTGAGGTAGCCGGACTGGTGGAAACGATCAAGGTAAGGAGTGGTGACAGGGTTAAACAGGGGGACCCATTGGTACAACTCAACACGGACCTGCTTGATCAGGATATTAAGTTGAGTACCACCAGGGTAGAGCAGCAAATACTGGAAGGTGTACTGGCACAAAAAAATTACGACCGACAAAAGAGCCTGCTCGAAAATCGCGGGGCCAGTCAGAAAAAATACGATGATGCCCAGTTTGCCTATAATAATTCCCGGCTGGAGCAACAGGCGGCACAGCACACCCTGACAAGATTACGTTTGCAAAAGGAAAAAAGCCTGATTACCGCACCTTTTGACGGCATAATCCTTGAGAAGGGTGTCGATTCAGGTGACTGGGTACAACAGGGTGGTCAGGTAGCTGTCATTGGCGCGACCGATGCCCTGTTTGTCAAAGTTCCTCTAGGCGAAACACTGCTCCAATTCATTCACCCAGGTGCCGAAGTTGAGGTGGTCATCAACGCCTTTGCTCAGTCACTGACAGGCACCATTGACACCATAGATCCACGCGCCGATGCAAAAACCAAAAACGTTTTTATTAAAATCCGTATCCCTGTCATTGCAAAAAGTGCGGAAAACTTGTCTGCCACAGTCCACCTTCCCATCAGTGACAAACAACAACTCAGCATCATTCCCAGAGATGCCTTAGTCAAATTCAAAGGCAAGGATTTTGTATACACAGTGAAAGAAGGGAAGGCCAGCATCCTCCCGGTGAATATTGTGACCTTTCTCGGAGACAAAGTTGCAGCAGACAACCCCTACCTTACCCCGGGGATGCCAGTTGTGATTGAAGGTAATGAACGCCTTCGTCCGGACCAACCTGTAATCGTTATAGGGGAATAAGCTTTATGGATATCATTCGCTACTCCCTTGAAAAACCGGTCACTGTTACGGTTGGAGTTATCCTGGTCATACTTTTTGGGATCATCGGCCTCAACGCACTACCGGTCCAGCTGACTCCGGACGTTGAAACACCGCAAATTACAGTCAACACCACCTGGAACGGTGCAACTCCCTATGAAGTGGAAAAGGAGATTATCGAGCAACAGGAAGAAACCCTAAAAGGGTTGCAGGGGCTGACTAAAATGGAAAGCGCCAGCTATAACTCCTTTGGCGAAGTCACCCTTTCTTTCCAGATTGACACAAATATTGATGATGCCCTGTTGCGGGTTTCTAATAAACTCAACGAGGTTTCTGACTATCCAGAGACCGCCAAACAACCGGTAATTGAAGCTGCCGGAGCACAGAGTTCTCCTGTTATATGGATGGTTATCCGCCCCAAACCTGAGAACAAGGAGCCCATCAACCACTATCGTACCTTTTTCGAAGATACAGTTCGGCAACACCTGGAACGGGTACCAGGAGTTGGCTCCCTGTTTGTCTTTGGCGGCACAGAGAACCAACTAGAAGTTGTGGTGGCACCGCAGGATATGGCGCGTTTCGATGTCTCCATTAACCAGATTGTCCAAGCCATCCAGCAGGCAAACAACAATATAGCCGCAGGCGTGCTCGGGATCAAAAACAAAAATTATCGGATCAGAACTGTCAGTCAGTTTCAAAATGCCAGCGATGTCCTGGACGTGGTCATTGCCGACGACGGCGTCAACCGAGTATACCTTAGTGATGTGGCAACGGTTGAACATGGCCACAAAAAAGAAGCCGTCTCTGTGTTGCATAACGGAGACCAGGTTATTGTTGTCGGGGTGCGCAGGGAGCAGGGAGCAAATGTCCTGCACATGACAAATCAGCTTGAAGAAATCATCAACAAACTCAACACAACCCTGCTTGACCAAGAAGGATTATATATTGACTGGGTCTACGACCAAAGGCCGTACATCAACCGGGCCATTTCCATCGTTAAACAAAATGTCCTCATTGGTGGACTTCTAGCCATTGGCGTACTCTTACTCTTTTTGCGCAGTATCAGGTCCACTGCAACCATTGCCATGGCCATCCCTATCTCTGCCATTGGTGCGTTCATTTTCCTCTGGCTGACAGGTAGAAATTTAAATGTGGTCAGCCTGGCAGGTATTTCCTTTGCGGTCGGCATGCTGGTGGACAACTCCATCGTTGTTCTGGAAAACATTGACCGGCACCGGAAAATGGGTAAAACGGCCATCAAGGCTGCCTATGAGGGGACCCAGGAGGTTTGGGGCGCCATTTTTGCTTCAACCGCAACTACGGTAGCCGTATTCCTGCCGGTTGTTTTTATTCAGGAAGAGGCAGGCCAGCTTTTTCGCGATATTGCTATCGCCATCACTTCCTCGATCCTGCTCAGCCTTGTTGTTTCCATTTCAGTGATCCCCACCCTTATCAATCTGCTCTATCGCAACAGAGGGGTAAGCAAAAAAAATAAACTACAGCAATCTGTTGTCGGTCCATGGTTGGCCGCAGCGATAATGAATTTCTCCAACCTGTGCATGAAAAACGTTTTCACCCGAATCACCTCGGTGGTAGCGTTTACAACCATGTCCGTGGCGCTAATAATAATACTGCTACCCAGTGCAGAATACCTGCCGCAGGGCAACAGAAACCTGATTCTTAATATTCTGATTCCACCACCAGGCTACTCAGTGGAAAAGCAGAAGGAGCTGGGCAGGTATATCTACAACGAAGCGGCCCCGTACTTCAAAGAGGACGGAAAGGATGGCATTCCGCAGATAAAGCAGATGTTTTATGTTGGTGCTGACCGCATCAACCTTTTTGGTGGGATCAGCGAACATGATACCAGAGCCAGTGAAATGATGCCGCTCTTCAACCGGATCATGCAGTCCATCCCCGGCATCTTCGGTGTCAGCATTCAGGCAGGGATCTTTGAATCCGGAATAGGTAAAGGCCGCACTGTGGAAATCAATATTGCCGGAAACAACATTGACGCCATTATTGATTCGGCAAGAACAGTTTACGGTATGACCAGCCAGAATATTAAGGGTGCGCAGATAAGACCAGTACCATCGCTTGAATCCAGTTACCCGGAAGTCCAAATTATACCAGACAAGGAAAAATTGCGCGCCAACGGATTGAACGAATCCGATCTCGGTGTATATGTGGATATCCTCATGGACGGTCGAAAAATTGATGAATATCGTCCCGAAGGCATCAAGCAAGTCGACCTGGTTATCAAAGGGGACGAAAGACTTTTCCTGGCACCGGAAGACATTCTCAACGCAACCATTGTATCCGGACAGGGCGACCTGATCCGTATTGGCGATGTGGCTGAATTATTTTATACTCAGGGAATGCCCCAGATCAATCACCTGGAACGTAACCGAACCATCACCCTCCAGGTAACACCGCCCCCCGAGGTTGCCCTACAGACGGCTATGGAAATCATTGAAAAAGACATCGTGGGTGTCTTAACCAAGGCAGGAAAACTTAACGATGTTACGGTTTCCATCGGTGGTAACGCTGATAAACTCACCGAAACCCGTAAGGCCCTGCAATGGAACATGTTGCTGGCCCTGGTCATTACCTACCTTTTAATGGCCGCACTTTTTGAAAACTTTTTCTACCCCCTCATTATCCTTTTTACCGTCCCGCTTGCAGCAGCCGGAGGTCTCATAGGGCTTCGTGCTGTTAACGCCCTGGTTGCTCCCCAGGCAATGGATGTACTGAGCATGCTTGGGTTCATTATTCTCATCGGCACGGTGGTCAATAATGCCATTCTCATTGTCCACCAGTCATTAAACAATGTCCGTTATAAAAACATGCTCGGCACCGAGGCCATCTCACAAGCTGTCAGAACCAGAATACGACCCATCTTCATGAGTGCCACCACCAGTGTGCTCGCGATGTCGCCCCTGGTTATTTCCACAGGATCAGGAAGTGAATTGTACAGGGGGTTGGGCTCTATCCTGCTGGGTGGGTTGAGCATATCGACCATGTTCACCTTGTTTGTCATCCCTTCGCTGCTGACATTTTTCATTAGTTTTGAGAAGCCTAGGGCCCCAGCAGATTCGACAACAGCAAAAGATGCCCTATAGACACTGCATACTCTTGCAACTGCAGCACGCACCCTAAAACTTTTTTGTACGGAAAAATTATTAAATGACTGCTATGCAAAAGTTTATTACCCAGACGACTAGGCTGCCGACTCCCCCGGCAATTGCACTCAAAATCCTGCAGGCGGTTCGCAGCGATGAGATAAATTTTGAAGAATTGGCAGATATCGTTATGGCCGATCCGGTACTCACGGCTCAGGTCCTAAAAATTGCCAACTCCTCGATTTACAGTTTACCCAAGCAGGTCACCTCCCTGACCCTGGCTACGGCACTTCTAGGCACCCAGGCACTGAAAAACATTGCCCTCTCTTTTGTTATTGTCGACGGCTTCAAAGATATTCCCCAAGGCGGATTTGATCTTGAACTTTTCTGGAAACGGTCAATTTCCACCGCGGTTTCTGCAAAAATACTGGCGGCAGAGACAGGCCTTGCCGACGATGACATATTCATCACAGCCCTGCTCCAGGATATCGGTATATTAGTCCTCTTTCTGGCAGATGCCCCTGCCTTCACGGAAATGCTTGATAAAAAACGCATCAATGGCAAGCGTTTCTGCAACGCGGAAAAAGATCAATTCGGATTTGACCACACAGAGCTGGGATCGCACCTGCTCAAATCCTGGAATCTACCGGAAACAATTTACGAACCTATTCGCCATCACCATGCAAACGGAACCACAACTGTCGAACATGGCCCGTCCCTACTCCTCAATATATCCGACAAGATATCGTCGATATACCATGGCACCCAAGCGAATAAAAAAATCTCTGAGGTCCACAATGTACTGGAAAAACATTTTGGGATGGAGCACGAACAGGTAGATAAACTGATCGATACCATTGGTGAAAAAGCACGTGAGGTGATGGATCTTTTTGCAGTGGATCCAGGGGATATGAAACCCTTTTCTCAGCTGATACAAGAAGCAAATGATGAGTTGCGACGTCTTAATTTTTCCTATGAGCAAGTTGTACTGGAACTCAAACAGGCAAAACAGAATGCTGAACAACTGGCTCTGAGCCTTAAAGAATCCAATGACAGATTACGTACACTCGCCTTTCGTGACGACCTGACGGGACTCTATAATCACAGGTATTTTCAGGAAATATTTGAAACGGAAATTCACAGGGCAACCCGGCACAGCCATCCAGTTTCCCTGTTGCTGCTAGATATTGATTTTTTTAAGCAAGTCAATGACACCTACGGCCACCCTGCCGGCGATAATGTTCTCCGCCAGGTCAGCCAGACAATGGTAAAGCTGGTACGTAACTGCGATATAGTGGCCAGATATGGCGGAGAGGAATTTGCCATTGTACTTCCCGAGACCGGGAGAAGCAGTGCCAAGGTCCTTGCCCAACGTATCCGGCGCGGCATTGAACAACTGCAAATCGCTATCAACGGGCAGGAGATCGGGGTAACGGTCAGTGTCGGTGTAAGCAGTAGCGATATAGAGGGGATGAAAAGCGAAAGGCCGGTACTCATTGACCGAGCCGACCAAGCCTTATATGCCGCCAAAAAAAACGGAAGGAACAAAGTCGAAATATAAATCTGCTGTCAAGCCCCGTCACCCTCCAGTTGCTCACTGCCTGGCTCCGCCAAAACCCGCTTGATGGTTAAACCTATTTTTTCTACAGTGTAAGGTTTTTTCACATACTGGCCAACCCCCAGCATCATTGCGGCTTTCACCCTGGCGGTTTCAGCATATCCGCTGGCAATAATCGCCTTTTGCCCTGGATAGAGCTGCACAATCCTTTTGTACGTCTCCAACCCGTCCATATAGGGATCAGTCAAAATCATATCCAGGACCACCAGATCAACACGCTGCTGCTGGAGATAGGCCAATGCCTCTTCACCGCTGCTGACCGCATCGGCCTGATACCCCAGTTGGGTCAGAATAGCCACCGCCAGGTCACGCTGCACCTTGACATCATCAACCACCAGAAGCCTTTCCCCCTTACCGAAAAAATCAGTTTGCCCCCGCAACCGAACTTCTTGTGCAATATCTTCACGGGTAGCCCGAAAAAAGAGTTCAAAGGTAGCCCCTTTCCCGACCTCACTGGTAACATTAACAAACCCTTCATGATCCTGAAGAGTTCCCCACACGACGGCTAGGCCGAGCCCGGTTCCATTTTTCCCTAACCTCTTTCTCGAATAAAAAGGTTCAAAAACATGCCCTATATCCTCCGGTGCTATCCCCTCGCCCTGATCAACGACTCTCATTACCACATATTCGCCTTCTTCAATCTGTTGAAACCCATCTAGGAAACTATCAATATAACGATTTTCAGTGGTAATAAGGACATGCCCTCCATGGGGCTGACCCTCGATGGCATTATTGACAAGATTGAGAATCGATTTTTCCAGATGTAATGGCGCTCCCTTCATTTTCATCAACTCAGGGTCCAGATGCAGGTCCACCACCACTCCAGGATGCTGCGCCATTTCCTGCACATACTCGGAGGACGCGATATACTTTTCGATCAGGTTATTTAAATTAAGCACCATCCGCTGCTCAACTCCCCTCCGGGCAAGGGTGAGTAAATCTTCAACTACGTTGGCAGCCTGCAGGCCCGATTCCTTGATGATAGCAATAGATTTGCTTTGTGGACTATCTGGCGGCAGGCTATTCATAATAAGATCAGGGTAGCCGATCATTGACGAAAGGATGTTGTTAAGATCGTGGGCGACACCGCCCGCAAGGATCCCCAGAGCCTCCATCTTACGACTTTTCGAAAGCTGTTCCCGCACATTTTTCATATCATCTGCGGCTTTTTCCTGCCTGTCTACCATCCTGTTGGCTGCTTGGACAAGTCCTTGAAACTCCTTAAAGTGGATATTTTTGGCCTTAATTTTCCTGACATCCTCGACTGACTGCTCTAAAAAGTCGATAAACAGGACAATATTATTACCAATGCCCCGGGTCAGATAACGGGTCAGTAAGATAATAGGCAGCATGCTGAAAAGTAAAATAAAGAGAAAAACAACAGCATGATTTTGTATTTTCCCCACTAATACCTGTCGCTTCAAAGCAAGTGTTTCATTAATCGCATCCACATACAGCCCGGACCCAACCATCCATTGCCAACCATCCACGCCTCGTGAATACCCTACCTTAGGGGCAGGCAATCCGGTACTCGGCCTGATAATTCCTACATATTCCAGAAATCCACTTCCATCGTCGCGGGCGATACGGATAAATTCCTGCACTACCGCAGCTCCGTTGGAATCCATGAAGCTCCATCGGTTCTCACCTATAAGTTCAGTTTTATAGTGAGCCAGGGTCGTGCCCTTATAATCGTAGATAAAAATATATCCTTCTTCGCCATATCGGACCTGGTTTATCCATGCCTGTGTTTTCTTCTGAATTGTGTCTGTAAATTCGTTGAGGTAGATACCGGTACCAATATACCATCCAAGCGGCTCGAAGGCTTTGACAAAACCCAATTTTTCCTTCATTTTTGTCGAGTTATCGGGCTGATACCAAGTCCAGTTCAAGAACCCCTCACCCTTAGTTTTAATCAACTCAATCGCCCGCTTAACCGTATAGTGATCCTTGCTGTCCCTTAAATCAATCATGTTGGTCCCTTCCAGCTCAGGCGAAAAGGGGAGCAATATGTTATTGCCGTCCAAATCATAAATAAAGAAGTAGCCTAGCCCGTTATTAAAGCGAACTTTACGCAGTGCCTCAGCAATAAGCTGCTTGACCTCTTTCTCACTTTTAATTTCTGCATAAGCCGTATAAAGACTCTCTGCAATACCTAAGGCATCTTCAACCCTGCCACGGAGGGTGGCTTTCAACTCCCTTTCGGTATGCCTGCGCTGATAGTTAATAAAATCAACTATCCTGTCGACCTCTATGCGGGCAACAGCCTTTTGATCATTTATATACGTCTCTTTCTGGGCTTTGGCCTCGGCATCAAACTGTATAAATTCATCGGCAACCCAGAGCGCGCCGACTGAAAAATAAACAAGCATTATAATCAAGATTATGCTGACAGTTATTGTTCCCTGAAAACTCAAGCGTCGCAACCACTGCATGGATATCCTCGATTCTTTAGAAAGGGCTTATGATACAGGTCATGCCAGGCACACAAAAACAGTACATGAGTGTGTAGCTGACCTGTACGGACTGGCATGAACAATCAGCAAAAGAGGGCTATACCATTTACCCCCTTGACCGTCACACTATATGATAGGTATAAATTTATTGTCAACAAGCTAGTACCCAGGCCCTCTACACAACGCTCGTAGTTATTAAATAAAGAGCATACATTTGCTGCCTGAAGGTTTTGACTGCTTTGTAACAATCAGCCTCATACCACGAACTTCACCCCTCAAGGAGACGTGCATGTTTATCAACGGACAATGGATACAAACCAAGGCAACCTTTTCGGTTACTGACCCGGCTACAGGCGAAGAGATCGATCGTGTGCCCGACGGTGGAACGAGAGAAACCCGTTTGGCCATAGCAGCCGCCGAGGATGCGTATCCAGCCTGGTCAACAACGACCTCCTACGAACGATCAGCATACCTGTATCATGCTCACCAGCTAATGCTCCAGGAAAAACAAGCGCTTGCCGAACTCATGACAAGGGAACAGGGAAAACCCATCAAAGCAGCAACTCTCGAGGTGCAATATGGAGCTGATTTCCTCCTCTGGTTCGCAGAAGAAGCAAAACGGATCTACGGCGAGACCATCCCCTCGTCACGCAAGAACCAGCGTTTTATAATCCACCGACAGCCGGTAGGTGTTGTAGGTGCGATCACACCCTGGAATTACCCGGTTTCCATGATTACCCGCAAAATTGCCCCAGCTCTTGCCGCAGGATGTACAGTGGTGCTCAAACCTGCAGAGGCAACACCGTTATGTGCCATCGCATTGTTTAAACTTTTTGAAAAGGCAGGCATTCCCAAAGGGGTCATTAACCTGGTAACCGCAGCTGATCCGATCCCGGTGGGACATGAGTTGTGCACGAACAAAACCATACGCAAAATTACCTTTACCGGGTCTACCGGTGTCGGTAGGCTGCTTGCCACCGAGGCCGCACCCCAACTCAAACGTGTTTCCATGGAACTGGGTGGCCATGCGCCCTTCATCGTTTTTGATGATGCCGACCCTGTTCACGCTGCCAAAGGTGCCGCCCTAGTCAAGTTTCTCAATACCGGCCAAGCCTGTATTTGTCCGAACCGCATTTACGTTCACCGGCGTATCCTTGCCCCCTTTCTAGATACCTTGTGTAAGCGTATTACAGCCATGAAAGCAGGAAACGGATTGGAACAAGGTGTGACTATCGGCCCCTTGGTCAACCAAGAGGCACTGGATAAAGTGACCAATCAGGTAGACGATGCACGCGCAAAGGGTGCCAAGCTCCTTGCCGGAGGCACCAGGGTGATGGAAAAAGGCCTAGAGAATGGTTTTTTCTATGCCCCCACCCTGCTCAGCGAGGTAACGCCTGAGATGCTGATTTACAGTGAAGAGACCTTCGGCCCGGTAGCAGCGGTGATACCTTTTGACGACAATGACGACATTATTGGCATGGCTAACGATACTGAGTACGGGCTAGCCGCCTATATCTATACCAATAATATTAACCGGGCAATGCGCACCTTTGAACAACTCAAATTTGGCATGGTTGGCATTAATGATATCAATCCAACCAGTGCGGCAGCACCCTTTGGCGGTATCAAACAAAGTGGACTGGGACGGGAGGGCGCCAAGGCTGGGCTTGAGGAATATCTTGATACAAAGCTTGCGGGGATTGTGCTCTCCTGACCAGGTACTCCCAAAAAAGAAGTATACTCAATCGGTGTGCGTGTTGAGAGGGGGAGGGCTATTAAGCCTCCTCCCACACTTCGCGTACCACTTGCTTTTTATCCTCCGGACTCATGACACGACAGCCGATGACCCCTTCTTTAAAGGTTCCGTAGAGCGAATAAGCGGGAATCCTGAGCGTTCCGTCATCTTCCAGTGCTACCATCGCCACCACATCACCACCATTGCCCAAGGTCAGCTCACAGGGTATTTTTTTCATCCTTGTCGTTCCTCAATAGAATTTTTGATCATTACAACACACTTTGCAAGACCACGCCTATTCCCCATAAAAGCAAACACCCCACCTCCGAGGACCGCAGCATAAGCTGACAGGCCTGATTAATATGGTCCACACCGGGTGGATCATATTGGACACCGATAAAAGGCTTTTCAACAAGCTGACCACCGTAATAATTGGGGCCGTTTAGCTTGACGCCCATAGCTCCGGCAAAGGCTGCCTCCGGATGGCCGGCATTGGGGCTGCTGTGATTTCGCCCCTCGTTCCATGCTACAGTAAGCGCTCGGCCACCGCTTTTCAACACGGAGAGCTCTGCCGCCAACCCTATTATATAGATGGAAAGACGAGCAGGGATATAATTAACAACATCATCTATCCTGGCAGCTGCCCTGCCAAAATAAAGATAGCGTTCATTTTTATAGCCAACCATGGAATCCAGGGTATTGACCATCTTATAGGCAAGTGCCAACGGGCCGCCTCCAATCACAGCAAACAAGAGAGGAGACAAAAAGCCATCAACATAATTTTCCGCCACTGTTTCCACGGTTGCCCTGGCAATGTCATCTGCCTGGTACGACTGTACATCCCTGCCAACGATCATTGCCACTGCACTGCGAGCCTGGTCTACCTGGCCGTCCGCCAGCAACCGATATATCTCCAGCCCGGCCTGTGCAAGAGACCGGGAAGAAAAACAATAAAAGACCATAACAACCTCAGTGACAAACCCGGCAACCGGGTGGAGCCACTGCATGGCCATAAGCAAAAGAAAACACAGCAACCAGCAACCGGTGATCAAGGTCAGGGCAAACAAGGCTCCTGCTGTTTTTTCATTTTTTATACGGTTTCGAAAAAAAGGTTCACAGCCAGTGATGGCATTACCCATCCACCGGATGGGATGCGGAAGGGATGGAGGATCACCTATTAATCTGTCCAAAACAAAGGCTGCCGGCAGTACCAGCAGGTGTAACCACGAAAAAATCATAGCAGTCTCAACGCCCGACGGCAGATACAAAAAGCTTAGCTGCCATTCGGTTGATCTCTGGTGTTTTCAGGGATATACGAACATACCCACTATCAAGCCCATGAAAATTACTACAGTCCCTGATGAGAAGCCGATCACGTATCAACCGTTCACAAATTTCTTCGGCCGCATGCCCTGGAGGTAACCCGATCAGCTGATATGGGGTTACACTGGGATAGAGACTGGCCCCACACCCGTCTAACTGGTTGCGAAAGGTTGTCATCTCCTCGGCCAGATACATCTTGGTTTTATTGACAAACTCAGCAAGCATCTGCTTATTTGCAGCCAGATACCCAATTGCCTCCTGAGCCAAACTATTTGCGCACCAAGGCTGCATATAACGTCTGAACTGGTTCGCAACAGTTGCACTGCCAATCAGAAAACCTGCCCGTAATCCGGGAATCCCATAAATCTTAGAAAGTGACCAAAGAACAATCACATTATCAAGTGTACAGCGCGTCATACTCTGGTCAACCTGTTCCGGTGCAAACGGCAGATAAGACTCATCAATAATAAACCTGGTCTGCGGGAGACGTTTACAGAGTGCCAGCAACTCCTGGTGGGGAATCAAGGCCCCTGTAGGGTTGTTAGGGTTGCAGATAAAAACGGTATCAAACTCACGCGCTTTTTTAGCCAATTTTTCACAGTTTACCTGAAAATCCTCACCTGATTCTGCCAGAAAATAATCAGGAACAAGACCATGCATCTGGCAACTTGAGGTGTAATCAGCATAGGTTGGACCAACGATTAACACCTTTTGCGACCCAAGGGCAGGACAAGCAGTATAGATAAACTGAGTCGAGCCTGTACCCATGAGCACCCGTCCTGCATCAATCCCCAGGATATCGGCAATACCTGCAACCGCTGCGCCGGCATCGACTTCGGGCAGGGACATCACCGTATCAAGTCGCTGGCGGAGATGCTCAAGCAAGCCAGGCACGACCCCCAACGGGTTAATATTACTACTCATATCAACAACTTCATCAGGCCTGCATCCTAATCTCGCTGCTACAGACGCAACATTTCCGCCATGTCCCTGTATCATTCACTTTCTCCGCGCTTAGGCTTGGCAATCAGTTCTAAAATAGCATTCACATTCAAATGTTGTGCTGCATGTTCGGCAAGCTGTTCATAGGCTTTGTCGCGGCCTGCAGGACCATGCAGCTGTTCCTCAGGCTGCAAACCATCAAGGCCGATCGAGTGCAGCCAACGACTCGTGACCGAAGGAGTATCAAAAAAACCATGTAGATAGGTACCGATAACGTTTCCACTGTCACTCACACAACCATCTGTACCCTGACACTGCTCCTGGTTCCTGCAAAGCACATCCACCAGCGGCTGCCCCCCTGTGAGGCGGGTCTGTCCCATATGAATCTCGTAGCCGCACCCTTGCTGCCCTGCCCAGGAAAAATCGGTAAGGGTGGTTGTTTTAGGAGCCTTTAAGGTCGTTTCCACAGGGAGTACACCTATTCCCTCGGTTGATCCCGGTACCCCTTCAATACCATCGGGGTCATGCACCCAGGTTCCAAGCATCTGATAGCCGCCGCACACTCCCAATACATGGCCACCGTTTTTGGCAAAACCTTTAATATAATCCATCCAACCACTCGTCCGCAGCCAGTCAAGATCGCTGCAGCTACTTTTTGATCCAGGCAAGATCACGGCCTTAAAGGCTGATAAATCCTGCGGCTGCTGCAGATATGCCAAATGGAGCCCCGGTATATGCATCAGCGGATCAAAATCGGTAAAATTGGAAATATGAGGCAATTTGATAACTGCAACCGCAGCGTCTCCGCTGGCTGCTGGGGTATAGGAAGGCGCATTCTCAATGACCACCGCATCTTCTGCCTCTATATGAAAATGTTTATACCAGGGCAGTACGCCATAAACAGCTTTACCAGTCTTTTTCTCTATCCAGTCAATACCGTTTTTAAACAACTTGATATCGCCCCGAAACCGGTTCACCACAAAGCCCTTGATCTGCTCCTGTTGCTCTGTATCTATGCAGGCAAGGGTACCGACAATCTGGGCAAAAACCCCGCCTCTATCGATATCGGCAACAAGGATCACCGGTGCATCTGCGTAGGCA
>JAUVLX010000373.1 GCA_030600525.1 Desulfobulbus sp.
TCGTATTTTCTCCGGCAGTAAATCTTCTGTAATCGCACCATGCTGGCAAACAAGCACGACTCTTTCCAGCACGTTTCTCAGCTCCCGTACATTCCCCGGCCAATGATAACTCTTCAGCAACTGCAGTACACCATCTGCCAATATCAATTGAGATTTATTCTGCTCCCCGCAAAACAACTCAACAAAATAGTCGACCAGCTCATCCAAATCAGTCCCTCGCTTTCTGAGGGGCGGTACGCGCAAAGGATACATGTTGAGACGATGATAAAGGTCACTTCTAAACTGCCCGTTGTGGACCATTTTATCAAGATTGCGATTGGTAGCAGCAATGATCTTGACATCTACCAAACGAGATTTTGAAGAGCCTACAGGAGAAACCAATTTTTCCTCAACTGCATGCAAAATTTTTGGTTGCAGGTCAAGCGGGAGATCACCAATTTCATCAAGAAAAATAGTCCCTTTATCTGCTTCAACAAATGCGCCGTTTCTATTGTCGACTGCACCGGTAAAGGCTCCCCGAACATGTCCGAACAATTCACTTTCAAGCAGATCATGGGGAATGGCTGCACAATTTACCCGTATAAAGGGTTTAACTGATCGTGAGGAATGGGCATGAATAGATTGAGCTATAAGTTCTTTGCCGGTACCTGACTCGCCAGTAATCAATACCGACATCATGCTAGAGCCGATAAGTTTAATATCCTCATAGAGCTTATTCATACATTGAGAAGAGCCCACCATCTTCTCCTCTCCCTTTAGTCCACGGGAGACACCAATTTCCTTTCGGGTATCAGTGATGGCTTTGGCTACGACTCGCACCACTTCCATATTGTCGATGGGTTTTGTCAGGTAATCGTATGCGCCTTGTTTCATTGCTGTAACCGCATTCTGAATCGTCCCAAAAGCAGTAAGAATAATCAGGGGAATATTCTGGTACCTGCGATTACGAAAATCCAGAACTTCAAGCCCGTCAGCCCTCGCCATTTTCAAATCGGTCAACACAGCATGAGGCTCCATTTTCCTCCACAGAAGCATCCCTTGCACACCGTCTTCCGCAGCCTGAACCTCATACCCTTCTTCAGAGAGGACCAAGGTCAGTAAATGACGCATGCGCTCTTCGTCTTCAATCACGAGTACCCGACTTTTCATATGCAATTATCCTGGTAATGATTCTAAAATTTAAGACTATATTTTACCCACAGTAACCAGCGGCCTCAAGGGCAACCTGATAATAACCATCGCTCCCCTCTCCTTATTGTTAAGGAGCTTGATGCTCCCGTTATGGGCACGCACTACCTGCCTGCAAACAGGTAATCCCAGCCCTACTCCTTTTTCTTTGGTGGTGAAAAATTTTTTAAATACGAGCTTCAGGTCATCCTCGGCGACACCTGGCCCGGTATCTGCCACGATTATCTCAATCCGCTGCTGGTCTATTTCCCGAATAGAAATTGTTATGGTTCCCCCTGTCTCCATTGCCTCTTCACTGTTCGCCACGCAATTAAACAGCACCTGGCGTAACTGTTTAAAGTCTGCATAAAGAACCGGCAGTTTATCGGGCAAACTGACCTTAATCACCACATTTTGTGAATGCTCTTCACATTCCACCCATTTACTCACAAAATCTTTAATTTCAAACTGCAGATCAACCTTTCTGAACTTAGGTGGTTTGTGACGGGCAAGTCCAAGAAGATTATTGATGATCAGGTTTAAACTATCCACCTCTTCAATAACATACTGCAGTAAATTTTCCTGGACTTCCGCACTGCGCTGTTCACTTAAGAGGTATTGGGCAGAACTCCTGATAATTCCTAACGGGTTAATCAACTCATGGGCTAGCATGGCTGTCATTTCGCCGAGGGCAGCCATTTTTTCCGCCTGCACCAGTTTATGAAAAGTTGTCTGTAACTGGTCATTGCTCCCTGCAAGCGACTCAAAGTTGAGGGCATTTTCGACTGCAGTGGACACTTGACTTGCTAGAATACTGAAGACCTGAACATCACGGCTTATATAGGAGGTACCATCTTTCCTGGGACCCAGCAGCAGCATTCCCGCAAAAAGCGACCCTCCTTGCAGCCCGTACACCAATGAAAATCCTGCCTCTTTAATTTCCAGCAGTTCCGCGCTCAAAGCGGTGTCCCCTACCACTCGTTTACAGAAGAAAGCCTGCTGTCCTTCGCGCAGTAAATTGACCAGGCGGCTTTTAGACCAGAGGCTGGATCCGAAACGCAGATTTTCTGGGTAAAGGCGGCTGCGTTTTTCTTCCATGATCATCAAACCGATACCCGTCACCTGCAACCTCTTTGGCAATTCATCCACGAGGATATCTACTAAATCGGGAAGCTGCAATGTAGTGGCGATTCTCCCGCTGAACTCACAAAGCAGATTCTGGTAATCTGGGCGACTGCCGAAGATTATTCGGTCCACAGTATACTGCACCAGGCGCCTCAACGGACTGTAGACCAGGGCGCAACCAAGTATAACCAGCAGTAAAAATTCGGTCGGTGCGTCACGGGAATTAGGGGAAAGCTGATCAAGGAGTGCCAGCAGGCAGGCATATAAGCCATAAAGCATACCCAACAGAACACCAAATGTCAGGCCACAGCTCAACAGCCGGTCAATACCTACTTTAAGGAAAAAAAACGGAACAAAAAAAAGAAAAAGAGACACAGCCCCGGCTGTGAACAGCGCCACCGAAAGGGAAACAAGTGAATGATCAAGAATAAGTAGAGGTAGCATGTACAAATAAACA
>JAUVLX010000364.1 GCA_030600525.1 Desulfobulbus sp.
AAGACCCTGATCAGGTTTTGTGCTGTGGGCGTACATATCAGCTTTGACACTGATTGGGCTTCCTGCTCCATCATCTGTTTCTGAGAACCGCCATGTTTCTCCCATAAATCAAGCATGGCAAAGGGGGCAGGGTAGTGGGCCTTGCTAACCCTTTGCTCAAGTTTTTTTCTGGCAAGCATGGCTACCAGCGGCCGGCCGGGAGCAGAGTCGGCAAGTTTGGGTAGGATTTTGCGCGTAGGCTTTTGTCCTCGTGCAAGTGTTTTTTTTGCAGCAGAACGCAGTAAGCGTGGCGCTACTGCATGGGTAATGATACCCAGCTTAGCGGCCTGTCGTGCAGCCAGGATTTTGCCGCTCAAGAGAAGTGGCAGGGCAGCCGGTGCACCAATGAGTCGTATAAGGCGGACTGTGCCGCCAAAACCTGGATGAATCCCCAGTTTGATCTCGGGCAGGCCGATCTTGGTTGTCGGCTCATCTGTGGCAATACGATAATCGCAGGCAAGGGCCAGTTCCAACCCTCCGCCAAGACAAAAGCCGTGGATCAGGCTCATGGTGGGGAAGGTGAGGTTTTCAATCATGGTAAAAATATCCTGCCCTTGCCGTATAAGCTGCAGTGCCTCTTCCTGGGTGGTTATGGTGGCGAAGCTGTTAATATCTGCTCCGGCAATGAACCCATTTACCTTACCCGATTGAATAAGTAGTGCCTGGGGTCGTTTTTGTTCTATAACCGGGATGATTTCCCGTAACTCTTCCAGGACTTCCAAGGTAAGCACATTGGTCGACTTTTCTGCGGCATCAATGGTCAGCCAGCAGTAATTGTCTTTATCCATGGAAAAATTCCAGTGGGCATATTTTTTAATCTCAGAAGTCATGTATGGTCTCCATGGATCAGGCAATATTGTCGGGCACCTTGCAAAATGGCTTTTTCTTCCAATCTCCCGGAGTCTGTCGCTTACCTCGTTATGATCAAATTTTTATCCTCGAAGGTAAGCAGAGACTCCGATATCAACCATATGTCTGCGGTAAAAATTTTCACATGCCTCGGAGTCAGGGCTTACCTGACCTTGATCGAAAAAGCGAATTTTTCAAGGTACCCTTTTAGTGAAACGTTAGCATCTTTTCAAAAGCATTGCTCCGCCCTGACCGCCTCCTATACAGAGTGTTGCCAGACCAAGTTTAGCCTTTTTCTGGTGTAGGATATTGAAAAGGTGGAGGACGATGCGGGCTCCGCTGCATCCCACCGGGTGCCCCAGACTTATGGCACCTCCGTCAATGTTGATCCTCTCTTCAGGGATAGTGCCAACCGGGGCTTCCAGGTCAAAATGCTGCTTGCAGTATGCTGGATCAGCAAATGCCTGGAGGCAGGCAATAACCTGGGCGGCGAATGCCTCATTGAGTTCCCAATAGTCAATGTCAGAGAGTTGGAGTTGGTTTCTGGCGAGCAGGGGGATGGTGGCATGGACCGGTCCGAGCCCCATGTGCGCCGGCGGGAGACCTGCCCAGTGAGTGTCTTCAATGGTGCCAAGTACTGAAAGTTGGTATTGCTTGACTGTTTCTTCATTTGCCAGCAGAAGCAGCGCTGCACCGTCGGTTATCTGGGCCCCGTTGCCAGCTGTTATCTTGCCGAACCGGGGATCAAAGACTGGACGCAGCCGTGACAGTTTTTCTAAACTAGAATCCCTTCTCAGTCCGTCATCTTCGGTAAACGCGTGTCCATTGCGGTCATAGATCGGGGTGACTTCGTCCATCCTTTCTTGGTCGTATGCCGCAGCCAGACGTTGATGGCTGCGCAGGGCATATTGATCCATCTCTTCCCTTTGTATATGAAACATGTCTGCCAGGTTTTCAGCGGTCTGTCCCATGTTGAGGTTTACCACCGGGTCTGTAAGACCTCTTAATATACCAAAGACCGGTTGCAGGTGTCGGAGGCGAAGCTGGGAAAGTTGGCGGATTTTAGCAAGTGGTCCTTTTGCTTTATTCAGATCTGCCAACCAGCCAATCATGTCATCGTTAAGGAGTACCGGGGCATGGCTCATGGCATCTACCCCGCCTGCAAGAATAAGGTTTGAGTGACCAGCCCTGATTCTGTCTACTGCTGTCTCCAGGGCTTGCATGCCTGAACCACAATTTCTTTGTACGGTCCAGGCAGGCACCTTATGCCCACAGCCCAGTCGCTGTGAAGCAACCCTGGCAATGTTAACTTCATCCGGGCTCGGGAGCACGCTGCCGATGATAACTTCGCTGAGTACGTCCGGCGAAAACGGTTGTCGGGCGAAGAGTTGCTTTCCGGTAGCTACCAGCAGATCGGCAGAGGTAAAGGGTCCCGGTTTCCCGGTTGACTTAAGAAAGGGCGTACGGCTTCCGTCAACTACATATACGGGTGGTTGATGGGTCATATGGATGCCTCCGGTGACAAGGTTGGGAAGTCGTCAACCGCTATGATTTGATTACGGTATTGTTCCAGGCTCAGCAGCAATTCGGTCTGGCTTGGCGAGAGAATGTTTTTCTGTGCTGCCTCGTGAATACGCTCTTCAGCAGTTGTTGCAGTGAGCATATTTGCTTTTACCGCATCCTGCAGGGCTGCTTCTCCTGACTGTGCCTGGGCAGAAATTGTCAAATAGGCATCAAGCAGAGTGAGCGGTTCTTCCTCTTTGTCAGGCAGGAAAACACCTTCAGTGAGTCGATCCCTTGCAGGGGAATCGCTGATAAGGATGGCTGCTACCTTTCTTCCAAGCTGGTCATTTGGTTGAGAGTAGGGACGCCCCAAGGGGAAAACGGTCAAACGAAGAAAATGGCCTACCGCTTTTATGGGGAAGTTGGCAAGCAAAGACAGCAGACTTTCCTGGGCAGCATAGAGACACTTTTGACAGGACCACTCAACCAGTGGTCTGTCTTGTGCCGGTGTCCCTGTGTCGTGGTAATGCTTGATAACAGCCATGGTCAGGAACAGGTTGCTGATGACATCACTCAATCTTCCGGTCAGCTTTTCTTTTCGTTTTAAATCTGCGCCAAGAA
>JAUVLX010000155.1 GCA_030600525.1 Desulfobulbus sp.
CTGCCGTGTCCCTTTTTGTCAAAAGAAGGATGTACTGTATACCCGGATCGTCCATCTGCCTGTCGTACCTATCCGCTTGAACGGGGAGTTGAAAACTTACATGGCAACAAGAGACTCAAAATTCATTATTATCTGACTCATCACCCTTATTGCAAAGGACATTTTGAAAAAAGAACCTACACCGTAAGGCAGTGGGAACGTGATCAGGCATTACATGAATTCAATCTATATAATGAACTGTGGGCAGAAGTAGATGCATTATTTGCATCCAATCCCTGGTGTGGAGAAGGGGAAGCAGGGCCTTTACAACAATTAGCCTTTATGGCGTGCTATAATATTGACGATTTTCGTGCCTACGTTGAGCAACATCAATTAATCCAAAAGTTCAGAATAGATAAAATCGCACGCAACCGGATAAAAAAAGATGATTCCGCATTGCTTAAATTTGGGTTTGAATGGTTGCTTTATTATCTCGGTCGTCAACCTACACTCATTCCTAAGTAAACCTTTTTATACAATTTTTAATATCTCCTCGTAATTCTGGTAAAGGTTACTTGATTTTTTTTAATTGTATGATAGATTAAAATGTTTTGTCTGAAAGTGTCACTCCACTTTGGAGTGGCTTAACACACACATTCCGCTCGCCACATGGTGTTTCACACAAGTGAAATTAGGCTCAGGAATGGAGGAATAACCATAAAACCAGGAGAATTATCATGGCAAAGATTACAATGAAACAGATGCTTGAGGCAGGACTTCACTTCGGTCATCAAACCCGACGTTGGAATCCGAAAATGAAACCGTACATCTACGGTCCTCGTAACGGCATTTATATTGTAAACCTTGATGTAACAATGAAGATGTTCCGAAAAGCTTATAGTTATATTTCAGATGTTGTAGCTGACGGTGGATCGATCATGTTTGTATGCACCAAGCGTCAGGGACAATCCATCATCAAGGAAGAAGCACAGCGCAGTGGTATGTATTTCGTCAATCACAGATGGCTTGGTGGTATGATGACTAATTTTCAGACCATTAAAAATTCTGTGGATCGACTTAAAAAAATTGAAAGTATGCAGGAAGATGGTTCCATCAATCGGTTTCCGAAAAAAGAAATCCTGAAGATGGAGAAAGAAAGAGTCAAACTCGACCGGAATATCGGTGGCATTAAAAATATGCGAACTCTTCCTGATGTCCTCTTCATCATTGATCCGAATAAAGAGGACATTGCTGTTAGTGAGGCACAAAAACTTGGCATTCCAGTTGTTGCCCTCACTGATACCAACTGTAATCCAGATGGCGTTGATTACGTTATACCTGGTAATGATGATGCTATTCGTGCCATCAAACTGATGACTTCAACTATTACTCAGGCTATCTTAGAAGGCAAAGAACGTCGCGGTGAGGAAACTCCAGTCAGCAATGAAGAACTTGAAGCTGCTATGACAGTTGACGCTACAGAGCAAACCGCTGAATCCGCGCCTGCTCAAGATTCAGCAGCAACCGAATAATTTTCAGGCTTTAGCCTGTTCTAAATTTTATTTTATAAGGGCCTTTATGGCCCTTATTGTTGTCCTGTAGAACACTGTATACAGCCGCTTTTTTTGCTATGCGGATGGAAGATATATATAAGGAGATGTTAGAGTGAAGATTACAAGTCAAATGGTCAAAGAACTCCGTGACAAGACCAACGCCGGGATGATGGATTGCAAAAAAGCCCTTGGCGAGACTGAAGGCGAGATGGAAAAAGCAGTAGACCTTCTTCGTCAGAAAGGGTTGGCCGTAGCAGCAAAACGTGCAGGTCGTGCAACTTCTGAAGGTGTGGTAGAGGCATATATCCACGGAGGAGGTAAACTCGGTGTTATGATAGAAGTTGGTTGTGAAACTGATTTTGTTGCTAAAACCGATGATTTCATTAAATTTGCCAAAGATATTGCCATGCATGTGGCAGCTGTTAATCCGATTTCTATTAGCAGAGATGAAGTTCCTCAAGATCTCATTGATCGTGAAAAAGATATTTATACAAAACAGGCCCTAGATTCAGGGAAGCCTGAGCAGATAGTTGAGAAAATCGTTACCGGTAAAATTGAAAAATTTCTTTCCGAAATCTGCCTGTTAGAACAGAAGTTTGTCAAGGATCCTGATTTGAGTGTTCAGGATAAACTCAATGAATTGATTGCTAAATTGGGCGAAAACATCTCCGTCAAAAATATTGCCCGTTTTCAGATCGGAGCGTAACACTCTCTTCTTCTGCAGTTTATAAAGTTTCAGGGAAACCCCCAAGTGGTTTTCCTGAAACCTCTCCTGCTCATTGTCAGGCTATGTAGTCTATGCCTGAGGTGTCAATACGTGGCAAAACATTCCGTCGCAAAATTTCCTCTCTTCAACACTAAAGTAGGTCTACAATATGACATTTAAGAGAATACTCTTGAAAATAAGCGGTGAGGCTCTCATGGGAAATAATTCCTATGGTATCAGTACAGAGGTGATTCGTTTTTTGTCATCTGAAATTAAAAAAGTCCACGACCAGGGTATTGAAATTGCCATGGTTATAGGTGCTGGTAATATTTTCAGAGGTGTAGCAGGTGCTGCAAAAGGTATGGACAGAGGGTCTGCGGACAATATGGGCATGCTTGGTACTGTGATAAATTCCTTGGCCGTCCAGGATGGTCTTGAGACCGTAGGTATACCCTGTAAAGTTATGTCCGCCATCAACATGCTTAATGTCTGTGAACCTTATGAAAGGGTCAAGGCACTGGATCACTTGGTTAATAACCGAGTGGTAATATTTGCTGCTGGTACCGGTAACCCCTATTTTACAACAGATACCGCTGCTGTTCTCCGTGCTTTAGAAGTTAAAGCTGATGTTGTTATGAAGGCAACCAGGGTTGACGGTGTCTACGATAAAGATCCAGAAGTGTATCCCGATGCCAAGCGATATATAACTCTGACCTACAACAAGGTACTTCGCGATGATTTAAAAGTCCTTGATGCTGCTGGTATCTCTTTGGCAAGAGACAACGAACTGCCGATTCTTGTTTTTAATATGAAGGAAACTGGTAATATTACCAAGGCAGCCCTCGGAGTTGAAGGAATAGGTAGCCTGATTACCGCATAATACTGTATAGTTATCTGCTTGTATTTTATGGGTTACTAGAAAACAAAAAAAATAGAAATTAATAAACACTGAGGAGTGACTCTCATGGCCAGTGATATTATACAACAAATGAATTCTAAGATGGAAGCGAGCATTGACGCCTTTAAGCGTGAACTGGTCAGAATCAGAACCGGAAGAGCTTCTTTGGCGCTGCTTGACGGTATTAGGATTGACGCATATGGCTCGCAGATGCCCATGGACCAAGTTGGATCACTTACCATACCAGAATCAAGTATGATCGCGATCAAACCCTGGGATCCGCAAATGCTGCCTGCCATCGAAAAAGCAATTCTTAAATCTGATTTGGGACTGACGCCAGCCAATGACGGTAATGTTATCCGTCTCAATATACCACCCCTTACAGAAGAGCGTCGTAAAGAGTTGGTTAAGCAGGTCAAAAAGATCGGTGAGGAATTTAAGGTCGCCGTTCGCAATGTGCGTCGTGAAGCCAATGATTCTTTAAAAAAGATGAAAAAAGAAAAAGAAATTTCTGAAGATGATCTGTTCCGTCTCCAGGATGATGCGCAGAAATCAACCGATAATTTTATTAAAAATGTCGATAAAATTGTCATCGGAAAAGAAAAAGAGGTTATGGAAGTTTAATTCCACCCCATTATTTTCAAAGTGACTACTTTATCAAAATCATACCTAGTACCGCGTCATATTGCCATCATTATGGATGGCAACGGCAGGTGGGCTGAAGAGCGAAATCGACCCCGTCTTTTTGGACATAAAGCTGGCGTCGATTCAGTAAGAGAAATTGTCGAATCCTGTCGAGAACTCGGTGTCAAATACCTTACTCTGTATGCCTTTTCAACGGAAAACTGGAACCGGCCGAAGGGTGAAGTTTCAGGGTTGATGCTCCTCTTGAAAACATATCTTCTTGGGGAATTACGCAATATGCTCTCCAATGATATCCGGCTACGTTGTCTCGGCCAGCAGGACAGGTTGCCTGTAGAAGTACGTGAGGTCTTGGAACAGACCATGGAATCCACAGCCTCTTGTCAGTCTATGAATCTGAACCTTGCCTTGAGTTATGGCGGTAGAACTGAACTCATTCATGCCATCCAGCAACTAGCAGGAGAATGTGTCGGTGGTGATCTGCTTCCAGAGGAGATCAATGAGGAGGTCCTCTCCAATCATCTTTATACAGCCGGACAAGTTGACCCTGATTTAGTTATTCGAACTGGTGGCGAGTGCAGACTCTCCAACTTTTTATTATGGCAGGCATCTTATGCTGAGCTCTATTTTACCGATCTCAAATGGCCAGATTTTAAAAAAGAACAACTACTCGAAGCCATAGAGGTTTTTAACCAACGGCAACGAAGGTATGGTAAAACAGGAGCGCAACTGGATTCGGGGAACCATAAATGAGTCGAGTTATTCCCGGCGTCCTAATGGCAGCCTGCTGCCTAGCTTTACTCGTTTGGGGACCTGTACTACTCATTCAAACTGTTTTTGTGGTGGTTGCGGTTTGCGGGCTTCTCGAATTTTTTCGTATGACATGCCCCTCTCTCAAAGGCTACACCCTTTGCGTTACCATTTTGGTTGCTCTCATTCCTGTCTGTTGTTCTTTTTTTGGTACTGTCGAATATATATTGGCAGGGGTTGTTGCCAGCCTTCTTGGTACTGTGCTTATTGTCCTCAAACAGTACACTGTCCTTGATAACGGTTACACCTATCTGAGCACCGTTTTTTTGGGAACCTTTTATGTCTCTGTTTCGCTTGCTCACCTTTCCTTACTCAGCAGCGTCGAACATGGTGCATCCTGGCTGGTGCTGTTGCTGGCACTAACAGCCGGGTCTGATACAGGCGCTTATTATATCGGCAAGACTTTTGGTAAGAAAAAACTTCTCCCTGCGGTCAGCCCTAAAAAAACAATTGCCGGTGCGATTGGTGGATTGGGTATTGGTACCGGAGTAGCTGTGCTGGTTACTTTGCTCTTACCGCTCCCGCTCCATTTAGGTAGTCTTCTACCTGCAGCTGCTGTTCTTATTATTATTGGCATGATTGGTGACTTGGCTGAATCCGCTATCAAACGATCCTTTCAAGTAAAGGATTCAGGTGCTATTCTGGCCGGGCATGGCGGTCTTTTGGATCGTATTGATAGTCTTCTGTTTGCCGGTCCTGTGCTTTTCTATTTTGTTTGGTGGGGTTTACTGGGATGAAAACACTATCTCTCTTGGGATCGACCGGATCTATCGGCAAAAATGTGCTTGCCGTAGCTCGTCGTTTTCCGAGACAATATCGTGTTGCAGCGTTGACAGCAGGGAGCAATATTAGCCTCCTTGCAGAACAGGTTCATGAGTTTCAACCAGAGCTTGTCTGTATTGGGTCGGAAGAGCTTGTCGACGACCTTGCAGCTCTTTTGCCTGCAAAATATCAAAAACGGATAATAAGTGGCAATGCTGGCAACTGCGCAGCCGCAGCTCTTGATTCCGTAGATATGGTAGTATCTGCTGTGGTTGGAAGTGTCGGCTTATTGCCTGCACTTGCTGCCATAGAAGCAGGCAAAGATATCGGCCTTGCTAATAAAGAAACCTTGGTTATGGCGGGTAGGCTCATCATGCAGCGAGCAAAGGAGGCTGATGTTCGCCTTTTCCCCATTGATTCCGAGCACAGTGCCATTTTTCAAGCACTGGAAGCAGGGAGAAAGCAAGATGTCAGAAAACTCCTTTTAACAGCCTCTGGCGGACCTTTCAGGCTCCTTGATAAAGATAAGCTTCACAGCGTTACCCCAGAGCAGGCATTATCCCATCCCAACTGGGACATGGGGCGCAAAATTTCTATAGATTCTGCGACACTCATGAATAAGGGCCTGGAGGTAATTGAAGCCCGCTGGCTATTTGATGTCACCCCTGACCAAATCGAAGTTGTCGTACACCCTCAGTCAGTGGTTCATTCCCTGGTTGAATATCTTGATGGTTCAGTAGTTGCGCAATTGGGTATCCCTGATATGCAGATTCCTATTGCTTATGCCTTGTCTTACCCTGAACGTTTGGATCTTAAACTTTCCCAACTGGATCTCATTGAATGCGGCAATTTAACGTTTGAAGCAGCCGATGGAGACCGTTTTCCAGCATTGCAGATGGCCTATGATGCCCTGGCTGCAGGTGGGGTACAGCCAGCAGTACTTAATGCTGCCAATGAGATTGCTGTTGATGCCTTTCTTAATGGTCGTATTGGATTTACAGCCATTACCAGCGTTGTGGGTATTGCCCTTAAAGAGGCAGGCCCAGGAGATGAAATGAATCTCCAAGCAATTCTTGCTGCCGACCATGAAGCCCGTCTGATAGCTTTGGATGCAATCGAGCGCATCTGTAACTGTTAATCCTCAGTACTTTTTATTACACATTGCTTTCGCTATGAACTCCCTCCTTTCTCTTATACTTGTTCTCGGTATCTTGATTTTCGTCCATGAACTCGGCCATTTCCTCATTGCAAAGGCATTTGGGGTCAAGGTTTTGAAATTTTCCCTGGGATTTGGCACTAAGGTGGTGAGCCGTACGTGGGGTGAAACAGAATACCTCATAAGTGCTTTTCCCCTTGGCGGCTATGTTAAAATGTATGGTGAACATGTAGGGGACACTGTAAACAATCAAGAACAGCATCGCTCATTTGCCCATAAACCTGTCTGGCAGCGGTTTTGCGTTGTTTTTGGTGGACCTCTGTTCAATATGCTGTTTGCTGTTTTCCTCTTTTTTGTCATGTTCAGCTTTATCGGGTTGCCGGAACCGGTTGATACCACTGTGATTGGCGAGGTGTCGGTTGACTCTGCAGCAGAAAAAGCAGGGCTGCAGCCTGGAGACGATATCCTTTCAATTAATACACAACAGACCCAATCGTGGATAGATGTCTCTGAGTTGATAAAATCCAGTGAGGGCAGCCCTGTGACACTTGTTGTGAACCGTGATGGTGAAGAGCTGACCATTACCGCTCAACCTGCAATGCAACAGGTAAAGAATTTGTTTGGCGAGGAGGTCGGTCAGCGATATATGCTAGGTATTGTTCGTGATGAACTGCTGAAATATACGAAGGTTTCTTTGCTCGAATCTGGTCAATCTGCATTGATGCAGACCTGGAATTTATCATATTTGACCGTTATGGGGATCGTGAAAATGATCCAGCGCATTATACCTGCCAGTGAACTTGGTGGCCCCATTCGGATTGCTGAAATTGCTGGCCAACAACTGGAAGCGGGTTGGATGAACCTTGTTTATTTCATGGGGCTACTCAGTGTCAATCTAGGAATACTTAACCTGCTGCCTGTTCCCGTGTTAGACGGCGGGCATCTTGTTTTTTTAACTTTGGAAGGTATTCGTCGTAAACCGCTTAATGATCGCACTATGGAAATCAGTCAGAAAATAGGGATTGCCCTGCTGGGCACCTTGATGGCTTTTGTATTTTATAATGATATAGCAAGGGTCGTACACCGTTGGCTGGCTTCCTGATTCTTTCCATCGAAACGGCCACCGGATGCGGTAGTGTAGCTCTAACATTCGGAAACATCTTGGAAGGCCGAATGGTGACCGAGTTTACCCATCGTCCTGATATGACCCACTCAAGACGTTTACTGGGAAGTATCAAACAGATAATGGCTACTGCTGATGTCACTTGGGATCAACTTGACGCTGTAGCCGTGAGCTATGGACCTGGTTCCTTTACCGGGCTTCGCATAGGCATGGCTGCTGCAAAAGGGATAGCAATGGCTGCTGGTATCCCTGTGCTTGGAGTTGCCTCACTGGATGGACTTGCTGTGCAGTGTATGGAAACGGCAAGACAGGTCTGCTGCGTATTAGATGCACGCAAGGGGCAAGTTTATAGAGCCTTTTACCGGTATGATTC